>JAYTDP010000196.1:0-1683 GCA_043735865.1 Bdellovibrionales bacterium | reverse complement strand
AAATGTACTTAGCTCATTTGTTTATGGTTATGCAGAAAGAAACTGCAGCGCCTGAAGCGATAAAAGCGATGGCGGAACTTTTCAGTTACGATCCGAATTCGCCCTCGATCATGGTCCCGCACCCTGCTGCGATTATGATGGCGCTTTCCGAAGCGAGTAGTGCGTTGTCACGCTCCCACGAAAAGGGTGCCGACGCCTATGCGGCTTCTCTTTACGACAAAATTTATGCTGCTGGAGTTATGGTAAAATTAGCTGGCCTTCCGCGAGATCCCAACAGCAAAAACCCAAGTGCAGATCAGCGCGCAATCATCCAAGCCGTGTTCAAACAAGTTGAAGCCTACCTCAAAAGCACGGAGTTTAAAGATCGCTCGGGCACTGTGGGTACTTCGCATCCAGCTGTTGCGCTCCGCCTCGACGGGATCTTACGTAACGGAGTGTATCCGGAAGTTCTTTTCCGCGAGCCTTTTTACCGATTGCTATTGATCGAGGACATGACTCGTACACAATCGATGAGCCAAGATAAAAACGCGAAAACGGCTCAAGAAGTTTTGCCGGTTCTTCGTCGCGATATTTTGAATCTTATTGAAAAAGCAGTGGCGGCAAAGGTCTCAAAAAGCAAACCCCTCATCGTGAACTCTGAGTTTGAAAAATTGATTCAATATTTCGCTCTCAATAAAGCCAAACTTCTCGAATTACGCGCGAAATTTCCGACGCAGTTTCAAGAGGCCGTTGACCAAGAACTTGCATCGTCAGCGTATTTGTTGACCGAGACAGAAAAACTTCTCTTATCCCAACTTGCGATTCCTTCAACTAAAGCCCGCACCGAAAAAAGACTCGAAATCTTGAGACTTCTTTTGTCGTCAAAAAATGTCGACGAATTAAAAGCACTCCATGCGGGAGTTCAGCCGGTGACAGTCACTCAAGCACGTGTGGCGAGCCGACACATTCCCGTGGACGCCGACCGCGTTTCGAACCCTGTAATCGCGAAACAATGTGAAGAATTATTGTCGAAGGTTGCTGAGGCTCAAGAAGCCGCAACAGCGAGAGCTGCGCAGATACGTCAAGCGATTGAAGCGTCCCGGCCTAGAGTCAACGTGACAGTTACTTTCGAAAAACCGGCGCCGAAACCAAAGCCAAAATCTCCGAAAAAGTAGTCAAGACATGGCGTATTATTCAGCTGGCACGATAGATGCTCTTCTATCGGCTATGAAGAAAACAGACACCGCCACATTTGGCATCTACAAAAATGAAAACGAAATAAAAATGGCGAAAGATGCGCTACTCCGACAGGGGTTTCGCTCATCGCAAATTTCAGTCATGTACCCACGAAAGTCGGGGGCGAAAGACTTCTCGCAAGCGCAGCGCAATCAGCTCATCACGGGCGCAATGTTAGGATCTCTTATCGGCGCCATCCTCGTTGGCATTTTCGGCGTGACGATGGCTGTAGGTATCAGTCCCTCTCTGGGTGTCATCACGCTCCTCAGCCCAGGCTGGATTATCTTCTTTAGCGTCATCGGTGGAGCCATTGTCGGCGCCGGTGCCGGCGCGCTTATTGGTATTGGTACGCCGGTGCCAGCAGGACAGCGTTACGGCGAGTACATGAATAATGGAGGCATTTTGCTTTCTGTTCATATCGATAGCGATGAGCAGTCGAAAACGGCGAATCGCATCCTTCAAGAGACC
>JAYTDP010000195.1:0-4132 GCA_043735865.1 Bdellovibrionales bacterium | reverse complement strand
AACTCTGAAATTATGTGGGACTTTCGCAACACCGGTCTTTTTCATCTTATAGTTGTGTCTGGAGCCCATCTCAGTTTTCTGGCGACGATCATAATGCTGTTGCCCATTAAAACCCGGCCAACTCGTTTTGGAAATTTAAAGAAAGTGGTTTTGGTCGGGGCACTCTTAGTTTACGCGTTTGCCAGCGGGCTCAACCCGCCCATCGTTCGAGCACTGGTGGCATATTTCATTTTTGCTATACAAAGGCGCCATCACTGGGGCTGGTCGAACTATTCGGTCTTAGTGGGCTCGGGCCTACTTTGTCTTTGTGTCTTCCCAGCCTGGTGGAGTTCGCTTTCGTTTATTATGAGCTGGCTTGCTTCGTTCGCAATTATACTGCCGGGGAAAGTTTGGCAGAAAGCGGCCTACTGCTATGTGCTCATGCTTCTGCCCATGAGCCAATTTCAGTGGAACCACCCTCTCACTATTGGCTTTAATTTGCTTCTAGGCCCCGTGCTCGGATTTATAGTTTTGCCGTTTTCGCTTCTGCCGTTTTTTATTCCTCCCCTCGTCAAGTTAAGCGATTGGGTCTGGTGGCTAGTTACGACGCTTGTGCATTACAGTTCGCAAGTCGTCACTTCGGCGTCACCTCTTGTGGTCTTTCCGGCGTGGCTTGTTTGGCTCTTCATTTTTGCACTTCACCTCGGACTTTATAAAAAGATGGGTCGCCTGCGCCGGTCAGAATGGAAATCACTGTGAAATTGATTTTGGTTTTTGTAGTCACCTTGTCCTGCCGATCGACGGTTTCGTTCGAGCGCGAACGCCTTGTTGTGTGGAATATCGGTCAAGGGAGTTGGGCCACTTATGTGGGCACATCTTCATGCGATCATTTCGATGCAGGTGGCGACACTAAATTTGTGCCTCGCGTGCTTACAGCTATGTGCTTTTCGCGTTCGAACCGGGTTTTCGTGAGCCACACGGACTGGGATCACGTCTCTCACTTGAAAGATATTTACCGAAGCTGGAAGTCCGTGTGTATTGTCGCGCGTCCTCGTGATCTGGCTTTAAAGAAACTGCGCACCCGGCAGTTTATGGAGCGACTGCCGATTTGCGAGACGACGGCGCCTGTGGGCGGCCCCGGCGGTGAAAATGCCATTCGCGAGGTTCCTTCTTCCGGAGACTTGAAACGAGCGAATGATCTCAGCCGAATTTATGAGTTGAAAGACAAATGGCTATTCCCGGGCGATAGCACATCGGCTGCCGAAAAAGTTTGGTCAGAGAACGTGCCGCCTACAATTCAGTTTTTAGCACTTGGTCATCATGGCAGCCGGACAAGTACGTCGGAACAATTGCTTTCGCGACTGCCTCATTTGCGTATGGCAATCGCTTCCGCGCGATTTGCCCGCTATGGCCACCCGCACGCAGAAACTCGTGAGCGCTTGAGGCGACACATGATCCCACTTCTCGTGACCGAGGATTGGGGAGATTTAGTTTTTGAGCTGTGAGTGGCCGCATTTTTTACAACCATCCACTTCTCAGTGGCCTTTTAAAAACAAAAGCCTAAATCATGTTCAATCACACTCTTTCGAAAGGGTATATATGAAATCGCTTTTTATCGCTTCTCTCTTGATGTTCTCATTAGTCATTTTCGGCGCAACGACAAGTTTTGCCGCAACAACTAAATCTAATGCCAATAAGTTAGATATTTTCATCATTGATGGCGCAGAACAAATCAGCTGTCAGAAATTAATCGATGGCGAAGAAGACGTACAAGTCAGCCACAGCTTTCAAGATTACGATTATTGTTACAAAGGCGAATCGAGCGCTGCAGTTGCACTTTTAGCTGAGTGGAAAAAGAGCGGATATTTTTATTCAGGTGGTGGCGGCGGATTCGTACTCAGAGACGTCGAAGTACTTCGCGGCATCTACACGTACGATCTTAAGTTAACTCTTGAAGACGAAGTGGTTCCGGGCGAAATGAGCACAGTTATCATTAAGCCTTGTGATGTGATCGTAAAATAAATCTTAGCGTTGGCCTGAGTTATTCCGACTGATATTTACGCGACGCGACTCCAGCGTTGGAGTCGCAACCTGAAATTCGGAGAAATTAAACTTTAATAAGCCAAGTTAATAGTGCTACGGCAACGGATAAACTACCGACGAAAAGAACGCCCAGGCGAGATTGAGTTCTAAATTCTGATTCAATTATTTTTTTATCAATATGATGCTCAACGAGAGATATTCGATTATCTATTTGCTCTTTAAAAACCGAAAAATCTGCTTTCGTCACTAGATCTCCCTCAATTGCATCCAGAACCATTTGTACTTGAGCCTCTGCCTGATTTCTTTCAAAACCTGCGGCTTCAAGATCTCTAATATACTTCATTGCATTCGACATCGCTAGACTCCTTTTGTTTTAGAGCTTCATTGCAATGACAGTGCAGGCCTTCTTAGTCATTTCATGAGGGGCAGGCTGGATGTTTGCTAAAGTTACGGACACAGCAAATGTTCGATCGGACCCTAAAACGACAAAAAATTCATCCATTCAGAATTCAATCCCGATTGGGAATTTTATTTGTAAGCAGTCTGTTGGTTGCGGTCGCGCTTTTGACCTGGCTAATTAAAATCTAAATATAAAAAGCGTGCTTTGTCATTTGCGAGAGCATCTTCTACTGAAGACAAAGTTGTTCCGTGCGAAATGAGCGCGATGTTGCATTGCGACTCCAGCGTTGGAGTCGCAATGTGTTAAAAACCGAGGCACTTAATTAAGATCGTAATCACTTAGCAAAGTCTGACATACCTTCTCTGATGCAGGGCTAAAACTTTCTGCTAGGGCCATTTGTTTTTTCCAATATCTAGGTCGTGCGGCGAGATCTTTTTCAAACTCAGCTCTTAGCTGGCCTGCGAGACCCACGCCCTCGAAGGCACGCAAAGCAAATCCAGGGGCCGCCAACGGGAAATCATTCAATAAACGAAGTATTCGCGAATACATAAACGGCAGTGATGTCTTATCACTCGATTTTATTTGGTTAAGTGCGATTGTCTCCACAATGTCATAACTAAATAGCATTTTCTTTTTGTCGCTGTCATCAGTCCCGGCAGTTTCCTTTATCAAACCTAAAAATTC
This sequence comes from Bdellovibrionales bacterium, assembly GCA_043735865.1. Classification (GTDB taxonomy): domain Bacteria; phylum Bdellovibrionota; class Bdellovibrionia; order Bdellovibrionales; family UBA1609; genus CAYHVK01. The sequence goes on along the minus strand of JAYTDP010000195.1, from coordinate 1,026 downwards.
TCTGCTGGCTATTGCTTTAAAGATCTTACCCATTCGCGAATCACGAAAACTTAAAATCGAGTGCATTGCGAGCCCGGCAACAGGTAACATATTTGCAAGTCCCTGATCATGTTGTGCCATAAATGGCCCAGCGAGGCTTACCATCATAATCGCTTTTAAGCGCCAGTCGTAATGACGGAACAAATCGACCTGGTAACGCCAAAACTTCGCAAGCGGATAGTAATAGGGATTTCCAAGGGCCCGAATTCTCATACTTAGCTGATAAGACAGCTTAGCGTAAAATTGTTCGTAATCGCCGGTGCGCTGAATTATGTCGTTATACTTAAAGTCTTGCAGCCGATAACTAGTGTGTAATCCCGAATGAAATTCTTCTTCTGGCCGGGTGGAAAACCCGTAAGCAAATTCAAAATCGGAGGCCTTAGACTGAGACCCTGCAGTTTGATTCGTTTGTGATTTCACCTCAGGAGCCATCAACGTCTCGTACGCTTCAATAATTTTTTGTGTTTCGCCTTTGCCATCAACTCCATGAATATCTGGATGGTAAATTTTTAAAAGTCGAGTTCGTGCTGCCTTAATTGCCTTCGGATCCGCATCTTTCGAAACGCCTAATACAGACCGCGCCTGATCATGCGTCATAGCCGCAAAAGTAATTTGGGGGGAAAAAGCAAAAATGAATATGAGCAAGACGCAGTGAAGTTTCATGGTCTGAATTATAACCATCTTAGGCATCAAATTCGCCTGTAATGATTCTGACTTTCGGGAACTTTTTATCTGTCGATATATTAGACATCATTAAGGTGCTGTGCCATTGCCGCTCTCAACGATCTGAAAACAAAAAACGCGACCCTGAGGCCGCGTTTAGAACTACATCGAGAACGGGCGATACTCCATATTGAGATCGCGAGCGACCGGCTCGTACGATACGTACCCTTTGTAGCAGTTAAGTCCGTAGGCGAGAGCTTTGTCTTTCGCGATCGCATCTTCCACACCCATACGAGCGAGCATAGACGCATATTTCATCGTCGC
>JAYTDP010000194.1:0-24037 GCA_043735865.1 Bdellovibrionales bacterium | reverse complement strand
GATACTTCAACAACCGAAGGCAAACTCAAAGCACTTGAGAAGAAAAATCAAGAGGCTTTTGAGGGCGGCGGAGTCGACCGAGTCGAAAAACACAAACAGGGCGGCCGCTTGACGGCGCGCGAGCGTCTCGACGTTCTCCTCGATCCAGGAAGCTTCGTTGAAGTCGATCGTTTTGTAACCCACAAGTGCACAAACTTCGGCATGGAGAAGAAACACATTCTCGGCGATGGCGTCGTAACCGGCTATGGTCGTATCAATGGCAAAATCGTTTATGTTTACTCTCAAGACTTTACTGTTTTTGGCGGATCGATGTCGCGGACTCAGGCGAACAAGATCTGTAAGATCATGGATCTCGCCGTGAAAAATGGCGGACCACTCATCGGGATCAATGATTCTGGTGGCGCTCGCATTCAAGAAGGCGTCGAGTCGCTCGGCGGCTACGCGGATATTTTCTTGCGTAACGTGACTGCGTCGGGTGTTGTTCCACAGATCAGCGCTATTATGGGGCCGTGCGCGGGCGGAGCGGTTTACTCTCCATCCCTCACCGATTTTATTTTCATGGTGAAAGATACGAGCTACATGTTCGTGACTGGCCCTGAAGTTATTAAAACCGTAACTCATGAAGATGTGACGAAAGAAGAATTGGGCGGGGCACTCACGCATAATCAAAAATCTGGCGTTGCGCATTTTGCAGCGGAAGACGATCGCAATTGTTTACTCATGATTCGCGAGCTCTTGAACTTCTTGCCGTCGAACAATCTCGATGATGTTCCAGTGATCCCGACGAAAGATCGCCCGGACCGAGTTGAATTGTCTTTAAATACATTCATCCCAGATAATCCTAAGAAACCTTATGACGTTCTTGAGCTCATTAACAAAATCGTCGACGAAGGTTATTTCTTAGAAATTCATAAGCATTACGCAAAAAATATTGTCGTTGGTTTCGCACGCATGAATGGCCGCTCGGTCGGTATTGTGGCGAATCAGCCGGCCGTACTTGCGGGTTGCTTGAATATTCCAGCGTCGATTAAAGCGGCGCGCTTTATTCGGTTTTGTGATGCCTTCAACATTCCCGTGATTACGTTCGAAGACGTTCCAGGCTTCTTGCCCGGTACTGATCAAGAGTGGGCCGGAATCATCACTCACGGCGCAAAACTTCTTTATGCCTACGCCGAAGCAACGGTGCCTAAGATCACCGTTGTCACTCGCAAAGCATACGGTGGAGCCTACGATGTTATGTCGTCGAAGCATTTGCGCGGCGATGTGAATCTCGCCTACCCGACGGCGGAAATTGCGGTCATGGGTGGCGAAGGTGCTGTTAATATTATTTTCCGTGGCGAGATCAAAAAGGCGAAAGACCCAGCGGCGGAACGCGCGCGCTTGATTCAAGAATATGAAACGCAGTTCAATAATCCTTACGTTGCGGCTTCAGTTGGTTACATCGATGAAGTGATCGAACCGGCAATGACTCGCAAACGAATTATCGATTCGTTAGAGATGCTCAAAAACAAGCGCGATTACAATCCACCGAAAAAACACGGGAACATTCCTTTATGAGCGACAAGGTGTTTAAAAAAATTCTTATTGCGAATCGGGGCGAAATTGCGATCCGCGTGATCCGCGCGTGTCGCACAATGGGAATACAGTCAGTAGCCGTTTTCTCGGATGCCGATCGCAACAGTTTACATGTCATGCTTGCCGACGAAGCGTATAATATCGGCCCAGCACCAAGTAAAGATTCATACTTGAATGCCGAGAAGATCGTCGAAGTTTGCAAAAGAGCAAAGGTTGATGCGGTTCATCCGGGATACGGATTTTTGAGCGAGAGCACATCATTCGCGGCCCTGTTGAAAAAAGAAGGCATCACTTTTATCGGCCCGACTCCAGCCAATATCGAAGCGATGGGCGATAAAATCGCGTCTCGTGACTTAATGAAAAAAGCGGGCGTGCCGATTGTTCCGGGCACTCCAGGCTCAATCAAAGATGTCGCGGAAGCTGAGAAATGGGCGAAACAAATTGGTTATCCGATCATCATAAAAGCATCTGCGGGCGGCGGCGGCAAAGGAATCCGCGTTGTTCAAGAAGAGAAGGAGTTGGCCTCGGCATTTCGCGCCTGCCAATCCGAAGGTCTCAACTATTTTAAAGACGATCGCGTTTTTATCGAGAGATTTATTCAAGCTCCGAAACATATTGAAATTCAAGTTTTCGGCGACACTCACGGTAACGTTGTTCACTTGTATGAGCGCGAATGTTCGGTACAGCGTCGTCACCAAAAATTGATTGAAGAATCGCCGAGCCCTTCTGTTCCACCTTCGGTTCGTGAAGAGATGGGCGCCGTAGCCGTCAAAGCTGCCAAGTCCATTGAGTATGTCGGCGCGGGCACAATTGAATTTATTTTTGACAACATCACCAAAGAATTTTTCTTCATGGAGATGAATACGCGTCTCCAGGTCGAGCATCCGGTGACCGAAATGGTTCTCGGTCTCGATTTAGTTCAAGAGCAAATCAAAGTTGCTCTCGGAAAACCATTGTCATGGAAACAGTCTGAAATTAAACAAGATGGCCACGCGATCGAGCTTCGTATTTGTGCTGAAGACCCAGTTACATTTGTTCCGAGTCCCGGAAAAATTCGTCGCTGCCGTACGCCGCAAGGGCCCTTTGTGCGTGTCGATGGTTACGCCTATCCGGGTTACGAAGTTCCGATTCACTACGATCCCATGATTGCCAAAGTGATCTGCTGGGGCAAGACTCGCGAAGAGGCGATTGCGCGTTCACATCGCTCACTGGGCGAGTTCATGTTGACCGGCGTGAAGTCGAACATTGTTCTCCACCGCAATATTCTTTCGCACCCCACCTTCCTAAATGGAAGCTATACGACCCAATTCATCGAAAAAGAAGTCGTGGGCAGCATGAAGAAACTCTTCATGTTTGTAGATGAGCATTTGTTCTTGGTGACGGCAGCACTTGAAGCCTATCAAGATTCAAAAACCCGCGACGTTTCTCAATATACCGTTGCCAGCCGCTGGAAACAGTTCGGTCGCGCAAAACAGATGAGGACTTAAAATGTATTTCCAAGCTGAATCCGATAATAAGAAATACGAAATTACGGTGAATGAACTTCGAGAGGGTTGGAAAATTTCTTTGAAACCCGACGAAGGCGATTGGATTCACTACGAATTTTCAAAAACCGACTATCAGTACATGGACGACACAATTAGTTTTTTGTTCAAAAATACTTCGTACTTGTTAGATGTAACCAATCAAGGCGTGGATTATACGGTTTATGCTCGCGGCGCTTTCCGTACGGTAAAGCTGTATAATGAAGAGAAGATCCTTCATGAGAGCTTAAAAGGAGTTGGCGCCCTCTCAAGCGGCGATACTATGAACTCAGAGATGCCGGGCAAGATCGTGAAGGTTTTTGTGAAAGATGGTGATGAAGTGAAGGCCGGGCAGCCGCTCCTCATTATGGAAGCCATGAAAATGGAAAACGAGATGCGCGTTGGCCACGACGTAAAAATCAAACAGGTTCTCGTGAAACAGGGTGAGAACGTCGAAGCCAATACCACTCTCATTACGTTCGAAAAAAATGCGAAAAAATAAATATCAAAACTCGAGTTCAATTGAACTAAAGCCATTCTACACAAAAGATGATGTAAATCTCGAGGGAGTCGCAACGGAGCCGGGGGAGTTCCCTTTCGTTCGTGGCGTTCAAGAGACAATGTACCGAGGTCAGCTGTGGACGATGCGCCAATACGCGGGCTTCGGTTCGGCCAAAGAAAGTAATAAGCGTTATCGTTTATTACTTGATCGGGGGACAACCGGCCTCAGCGTTGCTTTCGATTTACCTACACAGATGGGTTACGATTCCGATCACATTATGGCAACCGGCGAAGTAGGGAAGGTCGGAGTCGCCATTAGCTCCATCGAAGATATGGAAACCCTTTTCGATAGCATTCCGCTCGAAAAAGTCTCGACTTCGATGACAATCAATTCGACGGCCGGAATCTTATTGGCTCTTTACGCCGCAGTAGCTCGTCGGCGCGGAATTCCGTTCAAAGAACTTCGCGGCACTATTCAAAACGATCTCTTGAAAGAATATATCGCGCGCGGGACTTACATCTATCCTCCCCGCCCATCTTTACGCGTGATCACCGACATCTTCGACTACTGTAATAAAAATATTCCGCAGTGGAACACCATTTCGATTTCGGGTTACCACATTCGCGAGGCTGGCTCGACGGCAGTCCAAGAACTGGCATTCACGTTGGCGAACGGGATGACTTACGTTCAGGCCGCGGTTGATAAAGGTCTCGACGTAGATAAATTTGCTGGTCGCTTAAGTTTCTTTTTCAATGTGCATAATAATTTTTTCGAGGAAGTTGCCAAGTTCCGTGCCGCACGCCGAATGTGGGCAAAGATTATGAAAGAAAAATTCGGCGCGACGGATCCAAAGGCGCTGAAGTTGCGTTTCCACTCGCAGACAGCGGGAGTCACTCTGACGGCCCAGCAGCCGGAGAATAATATTGCGCGCGTTACTATTCAGGCGCTGGCATCTGTTCTCGGCGGTACTCAAAGTTTGCATACCAATTCTATGGACGAAGCTTTGGGCCTCCCGACTGAGAAAGCAGCAACCATCGCAGTTCGTACGCAACAAATTATTGCGCACGAATCTGGAGTGGCTGATGTGATCGATCCTTTGGCCGGCTCTTTCTATGTCGAGTCTTTGACAGACGAAATTGAAAAGCGCGCGTTTGCATACATTGATCGCATTGAGGCTTTGGGCGGAGTCGTCAAATGCGTCGAGAGCGGCTGGATGCAGAATGAAATCCAAAATGCCGCCTATCAATATCAGCGAGCGGTTGAGAAAAAAGAAGAGATTATTGTCGGCGTAAATGAATTTACGTCGGAAGATCGATTCGACACTGAAATTTTGAAAGTCAGCGAAGCCGTTTCACAAGACCAAGTTACGCGATTGAAAGCTTTTAAAGCGAAGAGAGACATGAAAATCGTGGCAATGCACATTGAGAAAATTCAAAAGGCTGCAACCGGCACCGACAATTTGATGCCGCTTTTTATTGAGGCAGTCGATGCGAATGTGACTCTCGGCGAAATCAGCGACGCCCTTCGAAAAGTTTTTGGATTACATAAAGAAACCATCACTATTTAAGGAGACCACATGAAAGCTCTCGTCTTTTTGCTCGCAGTATTAAGTGCCGCAACTTTCGCCCGTGCTGAAGAAATTTATAAAATTACTCCGCTCCGAGAATACAAAAGCGAATCCAAGCACGAACTGCGTGAGCGAGTTTGGGATTTAGAACGGGCCGTTTGGCAGCTTCAACAGCGCGTATTTCAGCTCGAGGCCGACGCCGCAAACACTCCTGTAAAACCAGCAGATCCTGACACTTGGGTGTGTACCATCAGCGCAATGGGAAAGCCGTATGTAGGAACAGGCCCAACAAAAGCGGTTGCGACAGCCAAAGCAACAAACAATTGCCGAAACACAAAAGACCAAGACTCTTTCTTCTGCAAAGATCCGAAGTGCGAGCAGTAGCGGAGTAACGCTATCGTCCTTTTCCGTATCAAAATGAGAATTTAGACAAGTCACGAGGTCCTGACACGGGTCTTCCGCATTAAATCGCAACGAGTTAGCGCCGATACTAAAGTATGACCCGCCTGCAATATTTAAGACTTTGTTCGATCGCCGGTGCTTTCCTCGTCGGCTTCTGGCTGCCGATCCGTCTTATTGGATTCATGCCCTCTACTTCTCTCGAAGTTGGTTTCGATCTTTTGATCTCTGCAGTTTCGGCCATCAACATCTATCTCTATTTCCAAGACGAGTTTCGCAACTATCGCAATTGGGACGACTGGAAGAGCTTCGGCATTATAGCTGATATCGTCTGCCTTTTTCCGCTTTCACTTTTTGCTTTTCTATTTTTTCATACGGCAGTTCAAGGCATTTTACTTTTTAACTTGTTGGCAGTCCGCCATATTCGCCAGGTCAAACCGTTTCTCGATCACTTCGACTCGCTACAACCAACAACTTATCGTTTGGTGCCACTTGTAACCTTGGTTCCTCTCATTGTTCATTTAGTCGCGTGCGGATGGATTGGTCTTGGAGCGGGAAGTGCCGGCACAGACGGCGATCCATCGATGGTCTATGCCCAAGCTGTTTACTGGACATTCACTACGCTAACCACTGTCGGTTATGGCGACATTACTCCGCAGACAATATTACAGATGATGTATGCGTGCGCTGCGCAGCTCATAGGCGTTGGAGTCTTTGGTTATATTTTAAGTAACGTTGCGAGCCTCTTGAGTCGTTCGGATGCGGCCCGTGAGCATCATATGGATAATCTCGACAAAATAGAGACGTTCATGCGGACCCATCATATCCCGGTACCGCTACGTTCACGCATTCGGGCGTACTATCATTATCTTTGGCAAAATAAAAAAGGATATAAGGACAGTTCTTTGCTCGAAGGGCTTCCAATAAAAATTCAGTCCGAGCTTTTTATGCATATTAATAAAACTATTATTGAGAAAGTTCCGTTCTTAAAAGATGCCGAGGATGATCTCATTGAAGAATTGATGAATGAACTCGAACCCCGGATTTTCGTGCCTGGAGAGCGTATTTTCAAAATCGACGAAGCCGGCGACGCACTCTACTTTATCCACAGTGGAAATGTCGGTATACTCAATCGCGCCGGCGAACAAATGGTGACGTTAAGTGACGGTGCTTTTTTTGGTGAAATGGCCCTCGTGACTGATCAAGACCGAAGTGCTACGGCGATTGCTGAAACCTTTTGCGACGTTTACGTTCTTCATAAAGAGGCGTTTACACGCGTAACCAAAGCACACCCCGCCTTTGGTGCCCATATCGAAGAAGTTGTTCGCCTGCGTAAAGCCAGTTAAGATTTACGTAGGGGACTTACCAACATGATTCGATTTTTCATACTGTCATTGTGTTTCTTTTCATTTACGGCCCGCGCTCAAGAGCAAATTTCTGACGACGCACTTCTCGAAGAGTCGTCGGCGCCTGCCAAAACATCACCCAGCATTAAGCCGGATGTAGCTCCTGCACCGAAACAAAATAAGGTCCGTAAAGTTCATAAGGCAACACAGATGCAAGCCCATAAAAACAAATTGCCATCATATTTTTGGTATGGATCTCTCGGCTATGATTTGGGTGGCGATATTAAATTTAGTAAGGTTAAAGTTGAGTCGACTGTAGTCCCCGGATTTTCTACGAGCTCCGCTTTTAAAACTGACGGTGCCATTGAAGCCGCAGGCGGTTTCTTTAGTATGCATCGAAACTCATGGGGTTACGGCGCGGATATTGCCTACCAGTTAGGACGTAAAATTAAAACAATCACAATTGATGGCGTTAAGTTTGGCGGAGGCGGTAGCGTTTCGACGATTCTTCTTCAAGGGAATGGCATTTATCGCATGAGCCATCTTTTTATACCATTTGGACTCAATTTCGGTATTCCGTCGTACAGCAAATCTTCAAGTGATGTCGGAACGACAAAAGTAAAAGGGGATATCGGCGCGCAAGTCGGCGTAGGATATATTCCGGGCAATACCGGATTCTTCTATGAAGGTTCAATCACGATGATCGGGATTCAAGCACAAACTGAGGCCGGCACTGAAACCTATACATATAAGACGGCCTACTTAATGGCGATCGGTGCAAAAGTTGGCTATTTATTTTAAGCGATCGGTTCTCTAGGTTTTGGCTTAAGAACTTTCACGAGAATAATTGAAAGCTCGTATAAAAACAGAAGCGGCGCCAATAGAGACAACATACTAATAGCATCCGGCGGAGTCACAACCGCAGCTAATACCGCAAGTAACATCACGGCCGTTCGTCTTTGAGCTTTCAAAAATTTATCGTCAATGATGCCTGTCATTCCGAGAACAACGAGAATGAGCGGCATCTCGAACGCGAGCCCAAATACTAAAGTCGTTAGCATAAAAAATTCGAGATACTCATTAATCGTAATCATCGGAGTATCGACCGTTCCACCGAACGTGAGCAGGTACTTAAACGCCATCGGGAAAATAAGCTTATAAACAAAAAGAGTTCCAGCCGCGAACAAAAAACTTCCGAAGAAAATAAAGTAAACGGCTAATTTTTTTTCGTGCTTATACAAACCCGGGGCTACGAAAAGCCAAACTTGATAGAGCCAGAGCGGGCAGGTGATAACGGCGCTACCCAGAAAGCAGACCTTGATATATGCAACGAACTTATCTACGGGTGCAGTGAAGACGAGCCCTTTATTTGGCAGATAAGGAGCTATCGGCGCGCGGATAATATCAAAAATCTGTTCGCGAAAATAAAGGGCCACGGCGAAACCGATCACGATGATCCATAGAATCCGAACGATCATGACCCGAAGATCGGTTAAATGATCAAAAAAAGATTGAGATTCAAATTCAGACATCTTTTTTAGGGGTTCCTATTGTCGGCGGAGCGGCCGGTTCGGCAGCCACCGTTTGTGACTCGGATACGTGCGAAGTTGTAGTCACTTGTTCCGGGCCCGGGATGTGCGACGGGCCTTTGTCGGGCTCCATCGACTTACGAACAATTTCGTCAAGTTCATTTTCGCGCGCGAGTTCGCGAGCGCGTTCAATCATTTGACGAGCCTCCGTTTTAAGGTCTTCCACGGGGCTCATGATTTCATCTTTGGCCCGCTTCAAATCATTGAGTATGCGAGCAAGTTTTCGCGCTACGATGGGTAATTGTTCGGGGCCAAGAACGAGAAGACCAATGACGCCCAAAACGAGAAGTTCAGAAAATCCAACGTTGAACATAGACAGTATCTTATTGTGAATGCTTCTTCTTGTCGATGTTTGTCAGCAAACCCTTCTCCACCAACTGATCTTTGGCGAGGGTGGAGCCGGTCGCGACATATCGTTCATATAGGCGCAGCAAGTCCTGATTGCTTTGAATCATGGCCGATTGGCTAATGTAAGTTAGAACATCGACATAATTTAAAAAACGATTCGAAAAATCCTCGAATACCTTTGCCTGAAGGTTGTCATCGACTGAAGATGCCAAAGTTCCATAAGCCAGGCCCCCCATGTCAGCATAGTAATCGATGTCCACGACCTTGCGACGAAGTGAATCCCCGAAGAATCCCGAAATGTAGAGTGATGAATCGCCCAATTTTTTTAGCATTTCAATGCGCATGTTCCGCTCGACATGGAATGTTTTCATGTACATTTCAGCAAGGGTGCCTTTGAGTTGGAGGTTCGAAGTTGTGAGGTGGGTTTCAAGAAGCTCCACTAAATACGAGAACATAAGTGGCTCGGTGTCCATGCGGCGTTTTTCAAGTGCATCTTGAACGATCTCAGAAAAATACTGTCGCGGAGAAGTCATTAGTATGTCGGGACTTTTCGCACTCTTGCCCATCTCTGTATTTTACTGGATTTCAAAAGTTTGGAGAAGAAAACTGAGACCGCCTATGCGGAAGTCCAGGGTTGAACGGCAAATATGTATCACATTGAGACGTTTAGGCTGCGGATATCCCGTTAAACGTTCTTCGGCCCCACTACGCTTAATACTTCTGGTTGCTCAAAGATTTCATTAGCTAAGCTTTTCAAGCTTGCTGCCGTGACAGCCGCGATTCGCTCTGCGTAATGAACATTTTCGCCGTGAGGCAAACCATAAAGTTCATCAAATAATGCGAGCGAAGCCATCTGACTCGAACGCTGATTACCAATCGCGTACCGGCCGACTAAATATCTTTTCGCATGGTCAAGTTCGGCCTGACCGACTAGTTCAGTTCGGAAACGATAAAGTTCAGTTCGCATCATCTCGACCGCCAGCTGCGCTTTTTCCGGTGAGCACCCGATGTAAGCACCAAAATATCCAGAATCTAAACCATCGAGACGAAGTGGCGATACGGAATACGCCAGACTCTTCTTGTCGCGAAGCTCAATGAACAGTCGTCCACCTTGTCCCGACAAAATCGATTGCATGACTTCAAGCGCGAAACGCTTGGGATCGAGCAAACTAAGGCCCGGATGAACCAAAGCGATGTGCGTTTGCTCTTTCTCGAGCTTCTCAAATGTCGCGCGGTCTGCCGGCAAGAACGGTTTCTCTATTGGTGGAGCATCAAATTTACGCTTGGGCAGATTTTCGAATGCGGAAGTAATTCGCTCCGCCCATTCGTGACGGTTCACCGGCCCAACCAAGCTGATAACGAGCTTTTCCGGGTTGCAGACATTGTTGTAATAACTCTTCACTGTATTGCGACTGAGTGCCGCTACGGCGTCGTGAGAACCGAGTGGATCGCGTCCGTAAGGATGCGTGCCGAAAAGTTCGCGAGTCATATTCAAGATACATTTTTGGGCGGCGTTGTCTTCGCGGTTTTTCAATGACTCGAGCATCATCATTTTTTCGCGCTCAATCGCATCGTTTGCGAAGTCCGGGTCTCTATAAAACTGACCGAACAAATCAAAAGTTTCGGCCGCGAATGGTTGCAATGCAGTCATTGAAAGGCCGACCGAATTGCGTCCGCCAAACGCCGAAATTGAAGCGGCCGTGCTCTCGAGGATTGATGCGATTTCGGCTTCGGATTGTGACTTGGTGCCGGCAGTCCAAACGCGCGATAGTAATTCATTTACCCCGGCTTGTTTTGGATCTTCAGAGCGAAGTCCGCCGAGCATGGCTGATTTGATTTGCACCACGGGAGTATCGTGCTGCTCTTGAATGATAACGCGAATTCCGTTTTTCAACTTCATATACTCTGGCGCCGGTTTAGATTTGGCAGCCGCCATTTTCCATTTCATTTTAGATGGCTTCGTCTTCTGAGCTTTAACCTTCGTAGGCCCAAGTGATTTGAAGTCTTTTTTCAAGTCACTCACAAATTGTGCTAAAGCCGCCTTGAGTTTTTTCTCGTCGGCATTCGTCATGCCTGCCACATGGATGAATTTCGGATCGAGATACTTCTTTGCCGCTTTGACAACGTCAAGAGTAGTGACGGCAGACATCTGTTTCATGAGCGCCGCAAACTTACGATAATCGCCGAAAAAGAAATCAATATGGCCGTAGAGTCCCGCCATACCGTCGACCGTCTCGAGCGAATAATATTTTTCGCTCTCTACATTCAAAATTGATTTCGAAAGTTCGTCTCGAGTGGGCCCTGTAACCAAAAATTCTTTCAACTCAGTACGTACGCCGTCCAAATAGGCGTCGATGTTCTTATCGTTCAATGTCGCGCTGATTGAGAAAAGTCCCGGGTCTTTAGGCGTATAGCTTGAAGCACCAACTGAATTAACGAGATGGTTCTTCATTTTAATTGTACGAGTGAGGCGCGAGCTCTCCCCTTGCCCGAGAATCATTGCCAAAATATCGAGAGCCGGCACGTCTTTGTGATACCCGTTCGGCGACGGCCAGGTCATGTGAATGAAAGTTTCTTGAAATGGCGCCTTCTTTACTACAACTTTCGAAGAGGTTTTCTTCGGCTCGGCTGCACGCTTCGGCTTGCGGAGTTTGCGTTTTATCGCGACGTCGAAATAAGGGCTCAATTTTTTCTTCATTTCTCCAGAATTAAAATCTCCGACGACGACGAGTTTCATATTTTGCGGAATATAACGAGTGTTGTAGTACTCGACGATGTTTTTCGGTTTCATTTTGCGGATGACTTCTTCGTAGCCTATGACCGGAATTCCATAAGGATGTTTCGTAAACATGCTTTCAAAAAGCACGCGGCTTGCTTGGCGATGCGGACTGTCGTTCGAGCGCTTGATTTCTTCGATGACGACTTCTTTTTCATTTTCGATTTCGGCCGCATCAAATCGGGGAGTCATCATCATTTCGCTAATTACCGAAAGTGCGACCTCCGAAAACTGCGATGAAATCGTGACATAGAAAACGGTTTGGTCGAACGATGTGTAGGCATTGAGTTCTCCGCCTGAACCTTCGACAGTCTTCGCGATTTGGCCAACTTCATAGTTTTTCGTGCCTTTAAAGACCAAATGCTCAATGAAGTGGCTGATGCCCTCTTCGCCTTTTCTTTCGTCGGCACTTCCGTTATTCACCCACATCTGAACTGAGACCACCGGAGACTTCCGACTCTCGATTAAGAGAACGCTCATTTTGTTTTTTAATTGATATTTAGTGATCATGCTTCTAAATCCCTTCTATGGCTTTTGGGATCTACATTCACATCCCCTATTGTTTGCAGAAGTGTCACTACTGTGATTTTTCCACCTTGCCTCATGATCATGAGTTCAAAATGGATAAGTACACGCAACTTCTCTTGCAAGAAATCCAGAACCGGCGGGCCGCATTTCAAGAAAACAAAATTGACACGATTTATTTCGGCGGCGGCACGCCCAGCCTTTTACCGGCTGACGATATTCTAACCATAGTCCAAGGCCTCAACAACAGCGGTTTTCAAATAGCCCATGACGCCGAGATTACGATCGAGATAAACCCTGGCACAGTTGATCAAAAGAAACTCGACCTTTATCGAGCTGCAGGCGTGAATCGTTTCAGTGTCGGTGTCCAAACGTTCGATGATGAACTCTTAAAAAAATGTGGCCGCGAGCATTCAGCTGATGAGTCGCGACGAACCCTGAAATTCCTTAAAGAAAACACGATCAATTACTCATTCGATCTTTTGTTTGGTCTCCCGTGTCAGTCCGACGAGATTCTATCGCAAGACTTAAACGAAATGATGGAGTTCAATCCACCGCACGTAAGTGCGTATTTGCTGACGATCCCCGAAGCGCATCCAATGAACCGCGGCCGAGCGCCCGATGAAAATCAGGCCGCGATGTTCGAGCGAATCTCGGCAACTCTCGAAAAAAATGGCTGGGACCATTACGAAATTTCGAATTACGCGAAGTCTGGATTTCGCTCGAAACACAATAGTACTTACTGGAACGACCAGCCTTATTGGGGCTTAGGAGTAAGCGCTCATTCTTATCATCCGGAGTGGAGTGCAAACGGAACGCGCTTTTGGAACTCCCCTAACATTAAGGCGTACATAAAACAGGCCCAAGTACCGTGGGCGCCAGAAGCGCGGGCGCAACATATGCCTGAAGATCAAATTGAGAATTTGAAATTAAATGAGGCAATGACCGACTTTTTGCACACGCAACTGCGCAAAAAAGAGGGCGTCAGCCTCGTGGCTCTCCGCAGCAAGTTTCCGTCGACGGTAAAACTAATTTTACCTCGCCTTGAACGACTTGTTGCTCAGAAGCAGCTCGTAAAAAACGCAGAAAATTTTTCGCTTGAGAAGAATGAAAAGGTCCGCGCAAACCAGGTATTTTTCGAGCTTACCTTTATGCCCGAAGATATCCTCTGAGGGTTGACAGGCCTGATTTTCGCTTCATATTGGGTCCATACCTATTGGAGGGTCTCTTGTCGGATAAGAAAAACGATTCAGATGAAAATACAGTCGATCTGTCGGGGTTCGACACGGGAGAAACAGCCGTGGGCGCCGATGGCGAAATGGCGAGACTCGAAGCCGAAATCGAACAGGCCAAAAAAGAGAATTTATATTTGCGAGCGGATTTCGAAAATTATAAAAAATCCGCCATTAAAGAGCGCTCGGAGCTTATTCGTTACGGAGCCGAACGTATTTTGACCGATCTCTTAGATCTCCTCGACAATTTTGATCGCGCACTCGCGATGGATCTCACTCCCGAGAACATGCAAAGTTTTAAAGAAGGCATGAGCCTCACTCGAAATGGATTTCACAAAATGTTATCGAAGTTCGGAGTTCAGCCGGTCGAATGCGAAGGCGCGAAATTTGACCCATCATTGCACGAAGCTTTGAGCAGTGAGGAGACCGATCGCGTGAAGTCCGGTCACATTTCGCAAGTATTTAAAAAGGCGTATAAACTCCACGATAGAATTATTCGGCCCGCTCAAGTTGTCGTGGCCAAAGAAATTTCGACGACGAAGGAGTAATGCGTGGCTAAAGCCGACTACTATACTCTGCTCGGCGTTCCTAAAGCTGCGAGCGCAGATGAAATCAAAAAAGCGTATCGCAAATTGGCGATGAAGTATCATCCCGACAAGAATCCGAATGACAAAGCCGCTGAAGATAAATTTAAAGAAGTGAGCGAAGCATACGAAGTTTTGTCGGATGTAAAAACCCGTAAAGCATACGATCAGTTTGGGCATGCTGGTGCTCAGACCGGTGGCGGACCGAGTGGCTTCTATCGGGGTTCGGCGGGTTCCGGCGGGCCGGGACCTGGGCAAAATCCATTTGAAGGATTTGATTACAGCCAATTCCGCGGCGGCCAAACTTACACGAGTGATTCGGCTTACGATTTATTTAATGATCTTTTCGGAGATGTCTTCGGTGGGGCGGCGGCTGGTGCAAGACGTGGCCCTATGCGCTCACGCGGTTCGGATTTAAAATATAATTTACAGATTTCGTTTGAAGATGCAGCTCGTGGACTCGAAAAGCAAATTCGGTTTTTACGCGAACGTGAGGGACGGGAAGAGCAAGCTCACTTGGCAGTTTCTATTCCCGCTGGAGTAAGACCCGGACAGCGTTTAAAATTACGCGCCGAAGGTGATGCGGGTACAAATGGTGGCGAACCCGGTGACCTTTACGTTGTCGTGAGCATTGCCGAACATCCAGTGTTTAAACGCGTTGAAAATGACGTCCTCATGGACCTCCCGATAAGCTTCGTTGACGCGATTTTAGGAACCGAGGTCGAGGTTCCGACGCTTGTGGGCCGTTCCACCGTAAAAGTTCCTGCTGGTACGCACCCAGGGCAGACGTTTCGTTTGCGCGGAAAAGGCTTTCCAGAGTTAAATGGAAAACAGTCTGGAGACCAACTGCTCAAAGTTGTGGTCGATGTGCCTAAAAGTCTAACCGACGAACAAAAGGCCATGGTTCGGCAGTTGTCTTCTGTGGCTGACTCGTCGCCATTAGTGCGCGAATATAGGGACAAGGTTAAACGTCTTTTCGAAAGCCGGTAATGCTATGAAATTGAATTTAAGAATGAATTTGGTCCTCGCGTTTTCGATCGCCGCTCTCGCGGGATGCGCGATGAATGCGAAGAAAGAAGCGCAACCACCTCCGCCAAATATTAAAGCTGAATTTATTCGGGCAGATAAAGAGCTGGAGTCGACTCAACCTAAAAAAGGAATCGCGCGACTGAAGCGCATCGCCGAAATGCACCCAGACTCAACGGCCGCTCATGATGCGTATCTGGCGATCGGCGCGTACTACTATAAGCAAAACGATTACAACAATTCGTACCGTGCCTATCTTGCTGTTTTAAATTCTGAATACGCAACGGTCCGCGATGCAGAAGCGCGTTTGGGTGCGGCCCGTTCTTTACAAAAATTAGGGCGCTACGATGAAGCACTCGCATTAACGAAGCGAGCCACGCAGTCGAAAGAGGCCACGCCCACTGTACGCCTTGATGCCTACCTACTCCACTATCATTTGCTTCAGCAGACCGGTGATCGCCTTGAGGCATTGAAGGCTCTCGCTTATCTTGTGAAGAATACACAGAGCAAAGACAATCGCGATGCGTATCAAATGCGCGCGTTAGAGATGATTGAAACTAAGTTGAGTCCGCAAGACGTCGAAAGAGTCGCGAAAGAAAGCGATTATGGATTTATTCGCCCTTACGCTCTCCTAAAAGTGGGCAAGATTGCATTTGAAAATAAAGACTACGCTCCGGCAGAGTCGACGTTGAAATCGGTTGTCGACCTGGCCCCTGGATCTGATCTCGCAACCGATGCGCAGAAATATCTTTCGCAAATTGAAGCGCGCCGTAGAGTCGATCCGCTCGTCGTTGGTGCCGTGTTACCTTTGTCGGGCAAACAATCAACTGTTGCCTACAAAACTTTGCGCGGACTTGAACTTGGACTCGGGGTCACGGGACGTAACACGAGCAATATCAAACTCGCGGTTATGGATAGCGAAGGTCATCCCGATACCGCACGCCGCGGTGTCGAACGTCTCGTGGTTGAAGATAGCGCGGTGGCGATTGTCGGCGATATCATTAGCCGGACGTCGGAAGTGGTGGCGCAAAAATCAGAAGAGTTGGGAGTTCCAAACATTGGACTGTCCCAACGTGCCGGCCTCACTCAAATCGGCAGTTATATATTTAGAAATGCACTTACTAGCGAATCCCAGGTGAAAGAACTCGTACGTGTTGCGATGGAAGTCCGGGGCATGAAACGCTTCGCGATCGTTTATCCGAACGATGCCTACGGTACTGAATACGCAAATATTTTCTGGGACGAAGTTTTGAGCCGTGGTGGAGAAATCGTCGCCGCTCAAACATATGC
This sequence comes from Bdellovibrionales bacterium, assembly GCA_043735865.1. Taxonomy (GTDB): domain Bacteria; phylum Bdellovibrionota; class Bdellovibrionia; order Bdellovibrionales; family UBA1609; genus CAYHVK01. The sequence goes on along the minus strand of JAYTDP010000194.1, from coordinate 7,755 downwards.
TCCGGACGAAAAAGACTTTAGCCAAGTTATTCGTCGATTGATCGGAACATTTTATTTAGAAGACCGCACTGAAGAATATGGCGTGCTTTTGAAAAACTGGTATGCCCAACAAAAAACGATGTCTTCTAGAACAGAAGTGCCCGACGATATTCTCCCGCCTATTGTACGGTTCGACGGAATTTTTATTCCCGACGGTGTAAAAGCACTCGGGCAAATTTCATCAATGCTCACATATAATGACGTCGCCACCACTAAACTTTTGGGTACTAACTTGTGGAACACGAAAGAAGTGGTCGAACGCGGAGCAAAACTATCTGAAGGTGCACTTTTCGTTGATGCCTCGTCGTCTGTCGACCAAAGTTATCAGAACACCGATTTTTTCCGTGAATACAAAGCGACTTACGGCGAAGATCCATCGGTTTTTGAAGCACAAGCTTACGATACCGGTTTAGTTTTACGTCGTATTCTGACGTCGGGAGTCAGCAGTCGCGCTGAAATGCGGTCCGAACTCGAGGGTATCGGATCGTTTACAGGCTCCGTGGGGTCCATCCAGGTGGATAATAAACGTGAATTTTCACGACCACTTACGGTCATGACCGTTGCCGATGGGCAGATTAGTCCCCTGCGCGAACAACCTTCACAGAAGCGCTAACCGCCCTAGATCCGAACTGCGTCAAATCAACACGAACAACGAAACTATTCGTCTGTTGGTTTGCCGGAGGGGCATATGGCGTCAGTAAATTCGAGAGTCGTTCAAGTCTGCAAAGAAAAATTACTCGAGAAAAAGTCAGAGCTTTTGAACCGCGTTCGCTCCAACTACGACGACTATAAGTCTCGCGATCGCGGTGGAGACGAAACCGACCAAGCCCTCGATGTTTTGGCCGAAGAACAATTTTTAAATGTCTCAGAAAGACTCAGACACCAACTTTTAGAAGTTGAAATCGCTTTAGCGAAAATTGAAAAAGGAATTTATGGAGTTTGCGAAGAAACAGATGAGCCGATTTCTCAAGACAGACTTTTGGCAATACCTTGGACCAGGCTCTCCATCGAAGGTGCAGAAATGCGCGAAGATGTGACTAAACGTTATGCAAAGTAGCACTTTGGTCTGGTGAAATTCACCAGACCTTGTCACAGTTTTTTTGCGAACGAGTCTAGTGTGACTTTTTTTGCCGGTTTGAATTTTGACTGCACTTTCGCCAAATCCTTAGACAAAACAATAATTTCTAGACTGTCTCAGGCAAGAAATAGCTCACGTGATTCCGTCGAAATCCGAAGAGATTAGCAGGTAAACAGCAACTCCTGCTTGCAACGCTCTTCGGAGGCGACATGAAGTTTGATGATAAAGTGATAGATATTCCCGAGCACCTTCCAATGCTCCCTGTACGCGACATCGTGGTGTTCCCGTACATGATCCTTCCTCTCTACGTCGGTCGCGAAAGCAGCATCCGAGCAGTTGAAGAGGCACTTTCAAAAAATCGTTTGATATTCTTAGCTTCTCAAAAGGACATCTCAGAAGAGAATCCTAAAGAAGGCACAATCTATCAGACAGGCACGATCGCGATGATCATGAGAATGCGAAAGCTTCCTGATGGCCGCGTAAAAATCTTGATTCAAGGTGTGGCAAAAGGCGTGATCAAGTCTTACACCAAATCAGAGCCACACTTCGAAACTAAAATCGAAAAAATCACCGAGACAGTTATCCCGGCTGGATCTATTGAATATGAAGCGATGATCCGTACGGCGAAAGAGCATCTTGAAAAGATCATCGCTCTTGGTCGCATGCTCACTCCCGATATCCTATTAGTATTAGATGATGTCACTGATCCAGGACGAATGGCTGACCTCATTGCTTCAAACCTCGGTTTGAAAGTGAGCGACGCTCAAAGAGTTCTCGAGACAAACGATCCTAAAAAACGTTTGGCTCTAGTTAACGATATCTTGGCTAATGAACTCGAAGTACTTCAAATGCAAAATCGCATTAAAACTCAAGCGAAAGACGAAATGTCGAAATCGCAACGTGAGTATTTCTTGCGCGAGCAAATGAAAGCTATCAAAAATGAACTTGGCGATACGGATTCACGTTCTGAAGAGATCGATGAGTTACGTGAGAAGCTTAAAGGTAAAGGCATGCCAGAAGGTGCTTTGACAGAAGCTATGAAACAATTGGCTCGTCTCGAGCGCATGCATCCAGACGCTTCCGAAGCTTCAATGGTTCGTACGTACCTTGATTGGCTCGTCGAACTTCCTTGGAACACTTCAACTGTAGATAAATTAGATATTCTCGAAGCGCAAAAGATCTTAAATGCTGATCATTACGACCTACATAAGGTCAAAGATCGCATTCTCGAGTTCTTAGCGGTTCGTAAGCTCAAAGGTAAAGATCTTCGTGGTCCGATCGTTTGTTTTGCGGGTCCTCCTGGAGTAGGTAAAACTTCTCTCGGTAAATCGATCGCGAGAGCAATGGGTCGTGAATATCACCGCATATCTTTGGGTGGCGTAAAAGATGAAGCCGAAATTCGCGGACATCGCCGTACTTATGTCGGCGCAATGCCAGGCAAAATAATTCAAGGCTTGAAAGCTGTGAAAACCAATAATCCAGTTATCGTTCTCGATGAGATCGACAAATTAGGTTCGGATTTCCGCGGTGACCCAAGTGCAGCAATGCTCGAGGTTTTAGATCCTGAGCAAAACGCGACTTTCCGTGACAACTATTTAAATATTGATTTCGATTTGAGCAATGTATTGTTTATCGCGACGGCGAACGTGATTGAAAATATCCCGCGCGCACTTCTCGATCGTATGGAAATGATCCATATCTCTGGTTATACAGAAAACGACAAGCTCATCATCGCTCGCAAACACATTGTTGAAAAACAAATCGTTGCGAACGGAATTACTCCAGCACAAATCGAGTTTACCGATGAAGGTCTTAAATATTTGATCTCTCATTACACTCGTGAGTCTGGTGTTCGTAATCTCGAGCGCGAAGTCGGTTCAGTTTGCCGTAAAGTTGCGAAGCATTTCGTAATGGGCGCGACTGAAAAAGTAATCATCCACGGCAACAACGTTCCTGAATTTTTGGGAGTTCCTCGCTACTTACGTGACGAAAAAATGAACGAAAGCCAAGTTGGTATGGTCACTGGTCTCGCTTGGACACAAGTCGGCGGAGAAATCTTGTTCATCGAAGCTCTTAAAATGAAGGGCAAAGGCGGACTCGTTCTCACTGGTCAGCTTGGTGATGTCATGAAAGAGTCGGCACGTGCAGCAATGTCATATGCTCGCGCTCATCATGAAGAACTTGGCATTGAACCTGATATTTTTGAAAACACTGAGATCCATGTTCATATTCCAGCCGGTGGAGTTCCAAAAGACGGACCATCTGCAGGTGTGACAATGGCGACTGCTCTCATTAGCTTGCTCACTGACACTCCAGTTCGTATGGACTTGGCGATGACTGGTGAAGTAACTCTTGCGGGCCGCGTTCTCCCGGTCGGTGGAATACGAGAAAAAGCTCTCGCAGCTTTAAACATGGGCATCAACACTGTGATCATGCCACTTGCAAATCAAAAAGATTTGGCAGACATCCCAGAAGAATTCAAAAAGCAGATGAAGTTCATTTTCGTAGAGAACATCGATGAGGTTTTAGCGGTTGCTTTCGACAGAAAAGCCGCGAAAAGCGTTATCGGTGGAAAACTCCGCTCGAAAAACAAACTCCCGAAGGCAGCTTCGGCAGCTTAAAAGGTGCCAGGCACCTTTCGGGCATTTGATATAACCTGAAATCGAAACGCTCGAGAAATCGGGCGTTTTGCTTTTGGGTGCCTTTCAATTCACATGCAGATCAGAAAACTAGTGGTTAATGGCCAGTATTTCCCGAAGTATAAAACTGGCCCGCCAGAGGCACTCCGTCAGGCACATCAGAAAATGAAATCGGAATCGAGGACGTACCTTCTTTATTCAGAACCAAAAAATGAAGATGTGGCCCGGGAGCCTGTCCAACCATACCGCTGAGAGCGATCGGCTGACCTTGCGTAACATGCTCGCCAACTTTGACGAGTGCTCCGCCATGGCGAATATGAGCATAATGCGAACTCTGGCCGTCTTCGTGCTTGATGGCGACGACATTCGAGTTAAGTCCGATTCCGTCGAAGCTATCTTCAACCAGAAAAACAATCCCATCTCTTGCCGCCAGAACCTCGGTACCAGTCGGCATAACGAAATCCCAAGCATAGAAGTGAAATCCACGATGGCTGGTAAAACTTCGATTCCCCTGAGCAACGAATCGAGTGATGCCTGATTTCCACGGCAGCTTATAGGGAGAGGTTTCTCGAGGAGGATATTGACCTAAATCTTCTGGTCCGGTGAAAAATAAAATAAAGATTAGATATGGTAAGTACCAGAAGATACAGAAAATCTTAATTCGACGAACATTATTGCGCCGGACGACGGGCCTAAATATCGCTCCGATGACTAGCAAAAGACTGATGATGATTGTTAGAAAGAAAATGACCGCAAGAACTGGATACATAGAATTACTCTAATCCACCTGATGTACTCGGTCAGTATTCAAATGTTTTGTGATCATGAAACGATCTTATTTAATGTGTCTTTTGATCACTACCTGCGCCGGCAGTTGCAGTGCAATATTCGTAAAGGGAAACGGTGGTGGAGCGTACTTTTCGCTAAATAGAAACTTTTTAGAAAATAATTTCGTCATTTTCGATAATTTTCAAACCTAGTGCTGGGTGCTGAATCGAACGGATCATAGCAGCAGCTACACGCTCCGCAGGAGCTCCTCGCCAACGACGGGGAAATAGTTTACTGAGCCCTTGGCCAATCCGTTCAGCAGTTCTTACTTCCGCACGTTGACCTAGCAAAATTGACGGACGAACTATTACTAAACTTTCGAAACCTATTTTTTCTAAGTCCCGCTCAAGTTCACCTTTGGTTCGATTATAAAAGATTTTTGAATTTGCGTTCGCTCCCAAAGAGCTCACCAATAAAAATTGCTTCGCGCCTTTTGCCTTTGCTAGCCGGGCTATTTTCATTGGATACCCGTAATCGACTTTGCGAAACTCATCTTGGCTTCCGGCCCTTTTAATAGTTGTTCCTAGTGCGCAAATGACTGAGTCGACTGAAAAGGCGTCGAGATTTTCATCGAGATTATCGAAATCGACAGCGCGCTCTTGGACGCGCTCGTCTTTAAATTCCGTAGAGAGCGGACGACGAGTAAGAACAAAAATTCTATTTAGGTTGGAAAGGCTTTTAACCTGCTTAAAAACTTCAGAACCAACAAGTCCCGTCACGCCGAGAATCAAAATGCGCTCGACATTGGCGCCATTGCCGAATTTCATAAATTAAATCGGGCCGGCCATCTCAGTGAAGCGTTTGAACGCCGGGCGGTCCATGCATTTTTGGAGGTAGTTCGTGAAAACACGTTTCGGTTCTAAATCTTTTTGCGAAATCATCCAGCCGATAGTTGAAGCAATAAGAACGTCAGCCGCACTGAACTGATCGCCCAAAATGAATCCGCCCTCGACAGCTTTCTCGAGAGTGCTAACGACATCGTCGTAACTTCCGTAGCCTAGATGTGAGCTTTCAATTTTTGTCGTACGTGGAGATTTTCGATCGAGCGCCGCAGACTCGAGGCTGCTGGCCACAAAAAACATCCAGCGATAATAAGTGCCGCGTTTCGGATCACTTAGAACTGGCGCTAGTTTCGCCTGCGGGAAAGCATCAGCTAAGTACGCGCAAATTGCGGCCGTTTCGGTGACCACAACTCCACGATGAACGATGGCTGGTATCTTTCCCATCGGATTAATTTTTAAATATTCCGGAGACTTATGTTCTCGCTTTGCCCAGTCGAGCATTTTGATTTCGTATGGCGCGCCAACTTCTTCAAGCATCCAGTGGACGATGCGGCCGCGGGACATTGGGTTGTAATAGAACTGGATTTTGTCGTTCGACGTTTGCTCTTGCATTTTTGTTCCTACGGTTGGCGAATTTAAAATTTAAATATCCAAGGGCTCATCGAGCCAACGATCCATCGCAGAACCCGTGGCTTCGAAGTCGATTTCAACCGACGAATTATCATTGGCCGCATTCTCTGCGCCTTCTTTTTTCAGCCGCTCATTCTCCGACTCCAAAATGCGAGTCAAAGTTTTCAAGTCCGAAACTTCTTCTTTAAGCTGGAGAATCATTTCTTCTTTTTCTTGGAGGATTAAAACGTAAGCCGCTTTTAATTCCGCAACCAAGCGATCTGCAACTTCGAGAGCTTGGTTACCAGTGTGTTCGGCAACAGGCACAACTGGTTTTGTATCAATAAACTGTTCGAGCAAATTATAATGAGCCACTGGGGTTTCCGATTTCGATGCCGGGGAAGCCGCAAATTGGGTCTGCGAAGTCGAATTCATCGCTTCACTTTGAATCGGCCGCGAAGTTTTATATCCGCGCGGGATGTTCGCATCCTTCAGCCAGTACTTGCCATCGCGGAATTGAAATTCGACTTCTGAGTTACGAATTCTTCTGCGAAGCGTTGATATACTCATATTAAACTTCGTCGAGTATTCGTTGAGCGGTAGCCATCCAGTCATTTTGATCCTCCATGACTATTCAAACTTATCATACGAACCATTAAAGTAAAGGTTGGATATCCAACCTTGTAAGCCGGTTGGGTTTTTGGAAGAATGCAAATATGCGCCTGAGTGATAAAAAAAGTCCCGCTCTTGTTCTTAGTGGTGGTGGAATTAAAGCCGCCGCCTTCCACATTGGCGTCTGCATGGGCCTTCGTGAGAAGGGCTTCAAATTCGGCGGCGGAAGCCCTGAACATGTGGGCAAAGTGTTTTCAGAAAACGAAATGACATTCAAGACTTACGTGGGCTCAAGCGCGGGTTCAGTTATCGCGACATTCCTAGCCGCCGGGTATGATATCGACGCGATTATGGAAGCATTTATGAAGGGTGGAGGTCACTCTTTCACCTCCCCCGCATCGAAACGTTCGCAGCCTCGCCCATCTTATTTAAAGTCGCTTACATATCGCGATATTTTTGCGCTAAATGTGAAGCGCAGCACCGCTTCCAGGCTCGTAGCAGGTTTATTTACTAAAAAGCCATTAATCGGCGGCGGACTCGAAGTTTTGTTGAAGCGCGGCTTTAAAATGAGCGGCGTTTTTACAACCGCCAATATTGAAAAATACCTACGCGAAAATGTGCATCCTGAAGACACCTTCAAGTCTTTAGGAGTTCGACTTTACATCGTCGCGACTCAACTCAATCACACGCGCAAAGTTATTTTCGGGCCATTTGACGACACAACAAAAGATGAACGCACAAAATATGCAAATTACGCGAAAGTGAGTCAGGCGGTTGCGGCTTCGGCCTCTTTGCCACCTTTCTTCGCGCCTTACCCGATTACCGATGAGCGCGGGCGCGAAATTTTTTATTTCGACGGAGAAATCCGCGACACCCTTTCGACTCACATCGCTGCTGACCACGGTTGCGATCTGGTCATCGCTTCGTATTCGATTCAGCCTTATCATTACAACAAAGAAATTGGTTCACTCCACGAGTTTGGAATGCCCGTCATTTTCAACCAGGCGCTCTATCAAGTTGTTCAGCAGAAAATCGACAATGCGATTAAAACGCAAAAAGACATTACGGCTATTATTCATGCGGTCGATGGATATTTAAAAGAAGCGAATATCGCAGACGAGCATCGCGAGAAACTTCTCGAGATTATTATTCAGCGAACAAATTATAA
>JAYTDP010000193.1:0-10520 GCA_043735865.1 Bdellovibrionales bacterium | reverse complement strand
ACGTACCATTCACGCCCGTCCCCTTGAACATCCATTCCCAATTGCCGGCACAATTTGACCGTCATTAAGTAATAATCGGCAGACACAAGAGGGCCGTTGAAAGTAAGAGCGAGCGGGAATGGCAGATCCCACGCGCTGAGCAGAAGGCCCGAGGCATACTGACTCGACTCTTTGCCCGAAATAAAAACGCCATCGCCCTGCGGCCGCCAGCCAGTCGACTCGATCCGCATAAATGGTTCGCCGGACTTCATAGTCTCGAAGTAGGTGGCAACCCCTAGTTGCGCCAAACATTTTTGAATTTCGTTTTGCGGGCGACTGAATAGGCGTTTTGAGCCACGTAAGTCGAAGATTCCTTTTTCTCGAGCTACACGAAAAGCGAGAAACCGAAATACGGTGCCCGCATGACCACACTGGAAAATCTGATCATCTGTTTTGACGGCCGATAATTTTGCGACTGCTTGACTCATGAGGGTGACATCGTCGCTCTCAGATGCGCCCATCGTCGTGAAACCCGGATTCAAACTTTGAATGATAAGTGAACGATTCATGAGCGACTTCGAAGAAGAGATGGCGCCTACGTAATCAATCATCGTGCGTATCCTTGACGAACGGCTTCCATCACCACGTCATCGACTGACACGGCCTGAACGACCGGCTTACCAACACCCTTAAGAAATACGAATCTGATTTTGTTTCCGTCGATGGCCTTTTTATCTTGAATTAAAAAGTCTCGGAGCTGCGAAGGCCGAAGAATTGTAGGCCGGTGAAATCCGCCCGCCTTGGAAATTTTTTTAGTGATGAGATCGAAGAGAGAACTAAGCTCTTTATATTCTTTCGCGCTTAAAAGGCCGCGATGATGACTAAGGTCGATGGCAAACTTCATTCCGAAAAATACGGCAAGCCCGTGGGCCATTGACGAAGATAATTCGAAAGCGTGGCCCAGCGTGTGGCCAAAATTTAAAACGTGGCGGGTGCCCTTTTCTTCGAACGGATCCTGGCGTACGAATTTATACTTATTTTTTATCGTCGATTTTAAAGAGTTCCACAGAAAGGCGTTATCGATCGGTCCCTTGCTGAATTTCTTTAGCTGCTTCGGATCACTTATAAGTGCCATCTTTAAAATTTCACCGATAGCACCTGACAAATGCTCTGGACCTTGTTGAACGAGAATATCGCGTGCGATGAGAATTTTTTCCGCCGGATAAAAAGTGCCGATTTGGTTTTTTACTTCGCCGACATTGAGAGCCGTCTTACCACCGTGGGCCGAATCTGCGGCGGCCAACCAAGTCGAGGGAATATGAACGAGACGCACTCCGCGCCTTAATATACTCGCGACGAAGCCGCAAAAATCTCCTACGCTCCCGCCGCCTAACGAAACCAAGACAACTTCTTGGCGACTGACGCCTTTCACCAATGATAGAAAAATCGGAAGGGTGTTATTTAAGCTCTCTAGGCTCTTTAACGATTCGCCGGCCGTTACCGCACACCCGTTTTCAAACTGGGAGATCCATTTGGCGATGGCCGAGACCCCAAGCAGCCGGCTGTCGTAAACTAAAACAATTTTCTTTGCCTTGAGAGAGGATTGAAATGCTTTCGCATTGGGAAGAGACGGTTTCAATTCAAATGGTGAAACTAATTGACCGACTCTCACTTGAAAGTCACATTTTGGAAAGTATCGACACCGAAGGGGCTCATTCGATAACCCTCAACATCATTTTTCATCGCGCGAAAGACCGTCGTGTGCGCAATTGTCACCCACGGCGCTTGAGACTTAAATATTTTCTGGGCTTCCTCATAGAAGCGGGTTCGCTGAACGATGTTCGTAGTGACACGGGCTCTTCCCGTCAAAAATGAAAAACGCTTATCGCACCAACCGGAATAATTAGTTCCACCGTCAACGCCTGCACACGAAAGCAAAACATTGAAGAAGTTATCTGGGTCGCCATTGTCGCCGGTCCACCCCATCTGCAAAATATCGAACTCATGTTTACGTGCTTTTATTTGGTACTCGGCCCACGGACTCGTTACCAAATTTAATTTCACGCCCACTTTGGCGAGATCTGCAGCCATCAGTTGAGCGACGATAATCCCGTTTGGATTATAAGGGCGGGACTCGCTCATATAAGAGAGAGTCGCGGTAAATCCATTTGGAAATCCCGCTTGCTTTAAAAGGGCTTTCGCTTTCTCGGGGTTGTACTCATAGTCCTGCACGGATTTATTAAAGCCCCACATGATGGGTGGAATCGGATTCTTCGCGACCTGAGCAAAACCTTTGAATGCCTGATCGATATAGTGGTTCTTATTAAGAGCATGAGAGATGGCTTGGCGGACTTCCGTTTTATCGAAAGGCGCCTTCGTCGTATTAAAAGCGAGATAGAAAATATTAAGGCCTGGCTGGCTCAAAACTTTCACCGACGGAGTTTTTTTTAAGAGGGCAATGTCTTCGTATTGGGGGCTTGCAATAAGATCACATTGGCCGTCGATCAGCTTCTTCGTTCGCTCACCAGCATCGAGAAGAATTAAAAAATCCAATTTCTCAATCTTAGCGGCACCGGCAAAGTAGGGAGCAAAGCGAGCGAAGTGAACGGCCTTTCCTTTTTCATAGCTGACAAATTGAAACGGACCATTTCCGACCGGAATAATGTCGAATGTCGAAACTTTTTTGGTCTCAATCAAATGCTCGGCATACTCTTTTGAAATGAGGCTCGCGAAATCCATAGCAAGATTCGCCAAGATTGGAGCTTCGGGGCGATCCAGCATAAACCGAACGGTGTGATCATCAACACGGACAATTTTGGTGATGATTTTATTCATCTCCATCGCGTCGTTGTACTGGTAATTCCCGCCACCTAATTTATGAAGTGGATGATTCGGGTTACGCATCCGCTCAAACGTGAAGATGACGTCATCTGCATTCAGGTTTCGAGATGGCGTGAAACCCGGTGCCGAATGAAATTTGACGTCTTTTCGTAAATAGAAAGTCAGTTCGCGGCCGTCCTCTGACATCTTCCAACTTTTGGCAACTGACGGAATGACTTTAGTGGTGCCCGCTTCAAACTCAACGAGCCGACTGTAAACATTGCGGAGGACAGTGAAGGTTGAAGTGTCATACGCAAGCTGCGGACTCATTGTCGACGGCCCGGTCTCTGAACAATAAACGAAAGTTCGGGCGGATGCCGCTTCAGTTAAAACTAGAAATGTGAGGAGCAAGAAAAGCTGTTTCACCAATGCCAAACAGTTACTCGAGAAGACCCTTCTCTGTCAGTTCCTTTTTCGAAGAGAGGCCCCAGTTGATAGGCATTTTACCGTGCATCTTTAGGTACTCATTCGCCTTAGAGAACGGCCGGCTTCCGAAGAACCCTCGATAAGAAGACAAAGGCGACGGATGCACAGATTTAATCACCAAGTGTTTTTTCTCATCGATGAAGGCGCCCTTCTTCTGCGCGTAACTTCCCCACAAAATAAAAACGATGTTCTCGCAGTGATCGTTTAGATAATGAATGGCGGCGTCGGTGAAGTCTTCCCACCCTTTTTTCTGGTGAGATCCGGCGCGCCCGCTTTCAACCGACAAAGTCGCGTTTAAAAGCAGAACACCTTGTTCCGCCCACTCGGCTAGACAACCGTGATCGGGCCGTTTGAAACCGACATCTGTCTCGAGTTCTTTAAAAATATTCTCGAGAGATGGCGGAGGGTGAACTCCGGGCCTCACCGAAAAACAAAGCCCGTGCGCTTGACCAACTCCATGATAAGGATCTTGCCCAAGTATTACGACTTTCACTTTTTCGATGGGAGTGCGATTGAATGCCGCGAAGTAATCGGCGGCTTTCGGGAAGATCTGCTTTTTCGCTTCGATTTCTTTTTTTAGAAATCCGCGAAGCGACCGCATGTATGGCTTTTCGAACTCGTTTATCAGCGCGTCCTTCCAACCTGGTTCAATTTTTATTCGCCCGTTGTCATGACCTTGGTCCATGCGCGAGAGGCTAATCTATCGTTTAATTCGAGAGGAGCAGGCGCGCGCTGCGTAAGAATAAAACACACAATTTACACTTGACCTACAAACAACTTACACATTATTGTCACTGTGTAAGTGAGGTGTAAGTTGATTAAAGGAACTGACCAAATCGTGATACCGCTGACTGAGAATGAGAAGAACATCCTCGAATTTATCGAGGGCTACGTCTCCGCGAAAGGGATTGCTCCATCTTTCCATGAAATCAAAGAACATTTTGGTTTCGCGTCTTTCAATTCGGTTCAACGGTATCTGAAGCAGCTCCAGACAAAAAAATACATCCACATACCCGGGGGTAATCAAAAACGAGCGATCGTGTTGTTGCAATCTGCAACGGCAGCGCGCGAAGCCCTCGGTCGTGTCCTGGCTTTTAACAAAAGTGCTGTCTCCCCAAGGATGAGGGCTTCTTTTTCGGATGGGCCGAAAAAGGAGCTCTTATCTATCCCTCACCTTGGATCGGTTGCGGCAGGTATGCCTCTTGAAGAAATTCGAAATGATGAGTTTACCGATGTTCCTCCCCACCTTGTACGCGATGCGGATAAAAGCTTTTCACTTCTTGTGAAAGGGAACTCGATGATCGACGACGGCATCTTCGATGGCGACATTATTGTCGTACAAGAACAACCATTAGCTCAAAACGGCGAGATCGTTGTCGCCGAAATTAATAATGAAGCAACAGTGAAACGCTTCTTCATGCATCAGGATAAAATGATGGCGACGGCTCAGGTTGAGCTTCGTCCCGCAAATCCCGACATGGAATCGTTTTTCTATTCTCCTGAAAAGGTGAAAATCCGCGGCGTCGTCGTCGGATTGATGCGCAAATTCTAAAAATATTTATCGGCTAGCTGCTTAAAAGAAAGCGGCAAGTGGCAGTTATTTGGATCCCGATGTGGCGTGCTCTCCCCGGACACGCCGCCAAGGGACGCCTCTGACCTGCGCTTGCGGTTTTCTTTTGCGCAACTTGCTTACCAAGGAGGGAATGTGAGACTAATCGTGGCGTGGATACAATCAACTGCACAAAAATCTCTGGGACCGGAAACTCATTTCTGTTTTTCGACGCTCGAAAAAAGAAAGAGATCCAAAAATTTGCAAAGTTCTTTAAGGGCCAGGCGCGCGCAAGTATTGCTCGTGAGTTCTGTAATCCACAGCACGGAGTGGGAGCCGACGGACTCGTTCTGGTCGAAAATGACCCGACTCATCGGGCCGATTTGAGATGGGACTTCTATAATGCCGATGGGTCACCAGCCGAAATGTGTGGAAATGCTTCGAGATGCTTGGCGCTTTATGCCCGCTCTCTCGGTATTGCTCGCACTCCACTGTCTTTCTTAACTCGCGCCGGAATTATTACCTCCGATATTTTGGATATCAACTCGAGCGAAACTGAAGCTTTCGTTCGAGTCGAAATGACCAAACTGAGAAATTACAAATTGGGATTGAAAGCTAAAGGTGTCGCGTATTCATTCGTGAATACGGGAGTCCCCCACGCCGTCGTTGAAGTGAAATCAAAAATTGAATTTATGCCGAAGCCCGGGTCGAAAGATTTTAAAAAGCTTGATGCGATTCACGCGCTCGTCGAATCACAGCCTGCTTTTCGCAGAGAAGGCACCAACGTCACTTTTTTCTGGCGCCTGAGTAAAGACCGAATCAAATCGCTGACTTTCGAGCGTGGAGTTGATGGCTACACGCAAGCTTGCGGAACCGGCGCGGTCGCCGCTGCTTATATTGCGCTTCAAACCAATAATCCGAAAATGAAGTTCGGCCGTGCCGTTCAAGGCGAAAGCGTTCGACTCGAGGTCCCCGGCGGTAAACTGGGCGTTGGCTTTGGTGTTGCGCGTCCGCAGCTCATAGGCCCGGCAAAAGTGATTGCTCAGATCACTCTCACTCGCTAATTTCATGACCTATGGCAATTTCGACCGAGACACTTACACGTCCACTTAAAGTAATTAAAAAAATCCAAGAGACTTCGGATTCGTTTTCTTTCATCTTCGAAATCCCTGATGACCTCAAATCCACGTTTCGTTACAAGTCGGGCCAATTCATCACGCTTTTCATGCAAATCAATGGCGAAGAAATCCGCCGCTCGTATTCGCTAGCGTCGACTCCGTTCGTCGATTCAGATTTTAAGATAACGGTGAAGCGTGTGGATAAAGGTGTGGGCTCTAACTATCTGATCGATAACGTCAGCGAAGGCACCGTTCTCAGAGCAACTCCACCTGCTGGCCATTTCATTCTCCCCGACAAGATTGAAAATCGACATTTCTTTTTTTTCGCGGCCGGGAGCGGGATCACGCCAATCATTTCGATTATCAGAGACGCGCTTCAAGCCGACGGTACGAAGTGCATTCTCATGTATTGCAACCGTGACGAGAATTCGATTATTTTTCATCGTGAACTACACGACTTGAACGCGAAATATCCGGGAAGTTTTCAATTTGAATATGCATTGTCGAAACCGATAAAATCTTTCGACGGTCTCAACGGCCGAATAACGCCAGCAGCAACTGAAGATTTTTTCAAACGTCATAAACTCGACAAAGATTCCTACACATTCATGTGCGGCCCTGACGATTTTATGTCGATGATTGAAACGGCTCTGGAATCTCTGGGTAGCCCAAAAACAAACCGCATGCGCGAACTTTTCAATTCACCTACCCCTGCGGCTGCGAAAGAAGCCGACAATGCACTTCAAGGCAAAGGCACAGTCGAGTTATCAGATGACGCAGTTTACATCGGCGATAAATCTGCCCCGCAAGTTTTACCGAAAAGAATAACCGTAGTGATCGACGGAGAAACAAAAGAAATTGATTACACCGACGGTCAAACCGTACTCGAAGCCGCTCTAGAAGCCGGTCTCAACCCGCCGTACTCGTGTATGGACGGCGCGTGTCTCGCGTGCATCGCAAAAGTAAAAAGCGGCCTCGTCTATCAAAATGATATGGGAATTTTAACTGAAGATTACATCGAAGGCGGCGAATGCCTAACGTGTCAGGCTCGCCCAATCTCGAATGGAATCAAAATCCAATACGATATGTAGATTGTCCGGCACGAAACCTGCTCTGCACTCTTCGCGCATTGCGAGGAGAACATAAATGCAGTCCCATCAAATTATTTCTGGATTTTCCGATATAAAAGCCGAACTCCGGACGCGAACCCGTACAAACCGGCCAATGTCAGAATTGCGGCTGTGGTTTTCACTAACAGACGGCCTACTGTACGCCCATGACTATGAATTGCACAGATGCTGCATTGTGATTGCTATAAAAAATAGCGACAACTGGTTTGTGCGACTCGACCCAAAAACGTTCGGCTATAAATTAGTATCTGAGACAATTAGCAGATGGCCCGAGGTAAAATTAGTTAAACAGTTTCAAGTGCTCTACGAGGGCTATGGGCACTATCCCTCTAACTAACTCGCTTTTTTTAATTCTTCGGCTATCTCTGCAAATGCAAGAGCTGCTATTGCGTGCAAATTATGATCTATTTTTTCGTTCACACAATCGTTTTCTGGGGAAACTGGCAATTTTTCAATAATTCGAATCTCTTTAACTCCTGTCACAAGAATGTCGCTACATTGTGACGTAAAATGCCCATAAAGAGTCATGTGATAAAAGCCATTTAAAAATTTGCAAATGGCATTGGCCTTTTGATATTCGCCACCAAACAAAAACTCGCGACGACGAACAGTTTCTTCTGGGCAACCAGCTTTATAAAATCGAACGTTTGATACAAAACAAATCTCCCCGTCGGCTTCGCCCAACTCAAGAACAATGAACACATCTTGGTACTTATGAAAATTCCGAACCACGATTTCTGCAAACCGATCAAAGATCTCAGTTTCTGGCATTTTAATGTTAAGGAGCGAATCAAAAGTCATAGTAGCTTATCGGCCATCACTTAAATTCAATCCACTGACTTAAGTCGTGGAGATCAGGTTTAATGAGATTTTTGATACGGCGTATGTGACCTAAACAAGTGGTTAACGAGCGCTTCCTTGCGATGTAGTCGATGGATCAGGGGCCGTCTGCTCTAGTTGCAGCCATTCCAGACCACTTTCGGAGCAGCCGTTATACCCTTCTCGGGCCCAATCATTTAAGTTTGTTGGTGTTGCAGGATTAACAACTGAAAAGTGCAGGCACCACTTCGAAGCCGATCCGCAACGAGAAGTATAGTGGGTGTGAACTTCGCCGCAGTTGTTCCCTAGAGTCATTGAAGAAAAATTTCGAGACCGGGAATTGGTCGAACGATTCGCAGCATTCCAACAAATTCTCCTGACTGACTGAGGAACACCACGAGGAGCAAAACCATCAAGACTCACTAAGGTCAGTCGCGAGCGGGTCGCAATGCCCTCTGCTTTTGCTATGTTTATTGCATATCTGCTACCTGAAGAATGACCTGCAAGAATATAGGACCGACGTGGGTTCTGCTTAATCTCTTGAACTAAAGCATCTTGGGCTACTTGCGAAACAGGGTATCCGTAATTTCTAAAGTTCGGAAAGCAGCGATCTAAGTCGGTCTTTTGTGAATCCGCTCCACCAAAATAAATAATAATTGGCGTATCTCTGGCTGTTGCAAGATAAGGGGTCAAAAGCAGAATAAAAATAAAAAAAATTCTCTTCATAAAATTAACGAGCACTCGGGTTAGCTTGGTTAGTTGGCTCAACTTTCGGTGAAGCAACAAAATTTGCCCACGACTTTCCGGCGGCTGCATTTCGATGAACTCCATCTACAGTTTGATTACCAACTTGCCCAGGTTCAGTAGCACTTCTGCTATCCAGCAGGACACAATATCCATCAACTGATCGACTCAGAGATTCGTAAAAGGAACTGAGATTTGCTTCGAGTGCCGCAACTCGACCCGAGGGAAAACCTCTTGATTGGCTTGGCTTAAGGTGTGGAGGTCCTACCCATAGGCATGAGTGGTCACTGGATTTAATTGTTTGAGCCATTTGGCGATAGCTCGAATCTGCCGTTGATGAAAGAAGCGAGTTTGTTCCAAGCGCGCTTATGACTTTCGAATTTCTGTTCTGATTTAAGAGTTCGGTTAGCTTTGGGACTTTTCCATTTCCACTACAAGGAGAAAGTCTCTTTGTCTGGGATGTCATTGACTGACATATTTGACCTGGAGGATTTTTACCTTGAAGCCAATTTGCGGGCGCGCTTGAAACTGCACAATATAGGCTTACGTTGTTACCCTGTTTCGTTAAACTCTCGACAATATTTGCTCCAAATGGACCACAACTGTGCGAATCACCTATCACTAAAATATTTTCTGCTTTTGCCGCGTAAACTGCAATAATCAGTATTGCGGAAATTAAGCACTTCATATTTCGATTGTATGTAAAACGCCCAGCCCTGTCACATGAACAACAAGTCGAACAGACCTAGGTTAGATCTCGATTCGAACTAAAACCAAATGTTTATAGACCCAAACCCGAACCGCACTAAGTCGAAATTATGACCATGTCGTCGTTAAAGCTAGTGCTTATGTCCATCGTAGTCTGGCCCACTATGACTGTGGTGATGATGTGAACCCGTCATCATTTCTTCATCATCGTGCTTGCGATGTTCACGACTGCACTTCTTGCAGTGATGATTTAAATAATGCGCGCGAATTAGACAAAGACTTCCGATGATCGCGACAAAGGGCTCATAAAAATGGCCGAAGCGGCGATGTACGAAAAATGTAGCGAAAATTATTATTAAAACTCCGACGACCATCCATGCAACAGGGCGCCACTGACCGTGAACGCGATAGCCTGTTATGAAAGCGATGCCGGCGGTCCCAAGCACAAAGCCGAGAAGTACCGAGTGAGTCATGTCTTCTTGTGGAATTAAAGATGCGCCCACCGCGGGGAACAAGATCAATATCGCCGGAATCGCCAGACAATGGACTAAGCAAACTCCTGAAATGAATGCGCCGGTGAGATCCCAGCCATTGGTCTTATTCATGCGGGCAAAGCTCTACTAAAACTTCTGCCGCGTCAAGTTACCGACTCATCGTGAGACGAAAAATGCCGAAAAGAACTGTGATGAAAAGGACTTCATCTGCGCCGCAGAAATTATTACAGCTTACGTATCGCTTTGTGTGCTTTGCACTGATCGTTTTCGCATTCGTTTACTCTCGTCAATCACATGCATTTCAACCGACAAGTCTTCACCAGCCACACCCTCTCGGATGGATGCACTATCTGCCCGTCGGCGAACAGCCGGGCTGGCAAGGCGAAAAATGGGCGTTCGTTGAATTAAGCAATTCAAATGTATGGAGCGCTCCGCTCAAGATGAAAAACAGCAAGACGGGAGACATCTACCAGTATCGCGCAGACTACGAACAAATCAGTGCGATCGCTGAAATCGGATCAGCCGTAAATAAAAAGTTAGCCGTCTCGATGGAATTACCTTTCGCCTACCGCGCCGGCGGCATGATGGACGGAATGATCGACAGCGTACATGATCAACTCGGAACCCGAACTTTCAATCGCGAAATGTACGGGCGAAATGAATATCACTACAG
>JAYTDP010000192.1:0-5776 GCA_043735865.1 Bdellovibrionales bacterium | reverse complement strand
GCAGGATCCGCTGCTGGTGCAGTTGCTGCCATTGCGAAGTTTGCAGCTAGGATTACGCTGACTGTTAACAAAATTCTTTTCATAGAAATAATCTCCTCGGGGTCGTAGGACCGAAGTAAAAGGTTGAAGCCTTGTATCTAACTTAGGGCTAGTAAAGCAACCCCGGTGCCGTTTTTTGTAGTGTCGTAATGGC
Source organism: Bdellovibrionales bacterium (assembly GCA_043735865.1). GTDB lineage: Bacteria > Bdellovibrionota > Bdellovibrionia > Bdellovibrionales > UBA1609 > CAYHVK01. The sequence continues at coordinate 5,583 of JAYTDP010000192.1, read as the reverse complement.
TCTGCTATAATAATTACTCGACGCGTTAAGCTTCGGATACGTAAGGCTTTGAAGGAATTAGCTTCGATTAGGCGAAGAGAGACGTGTGGCCACTTTGTCCCTGAATTTAAGATTATAACCGTAATTTTTGAAGTGCGAGAATCTTACCTTTTTCGACTCCAGGCTGAACATACACGTTTAGATTCAAAGCTTCGCCCAAGGTGCCGACAACCAACTGGAACATCATAAGCAATGCACCGATCGTATATGCATCGACACGGTTTAAATTAACTGAAGCGCAGATCCGTCCTTTTTGCGTCAGCGCCTCCTGAACTGAATTCGACTCCGCATTGAACACATCGGTGCCGCTTTTACCTTTTAAAAATTCAAAACCTGGCAAGAGAGAATCGCGCATTGTCGGACCTGAGTAAGTCGGCGAAGTGAGGCGAAAAAACAAATATCCCTTATCATCGTCCCCGTCTGAAAACTGTTGGAGAACAGAGTGTTGGGCCGATACTCCCTCTACCATTAAGGGTGTCGAAACTCCCGAATTCGGTTTGCCCGCGCGGTCGTGCGATTGCCCAAGAGATTCCGCCCAAAGCTGCTCCAGCCAGTTCTGAAATGAAGTCAAACGATGAATATAAGACCAAAACACCGTGATCGTCTTTTTCTTCCTAAATAGGGCGTGGAAATAGTGAGAAGCTTCAGCGACCAATTGTTCTTGAGTCAGCATCCATTGTGCGCCGGCACGAAGCTTTTCAACATCGACTCCCGCGAAAACGGCGGGAAAAATGCCGACTGGCGTGAAGACCGAGTATCTTCCACCCACGTCTCGCGGATGATCGAGAATCGGTACGTCCGAGGCCAATGCCCATTGGCGAAGCGGATTTTCGACCCGATTTTCGGTGATAACAAATGACCGTGTCGATAAATCAATTCCACGCGTAAGCAGCTGCTCATGAACGATGTTCATCAACGTCGCGACTTCGAGAGTGTTACCGGACTTTGAAATAATCAAAAAAGTCGAATCATCGAGGAGCGGGCTGGCCATCTTCTCTTCCAAGAAAATCGGATCAATTTCGCCCCAGAATTCGACATTATGATTTGGGCCCGTGACCGTATTAATAAGGCATTGCCCCGCCATTTGACTGCCTCCCAAACCGATAACGACCAATCGGGTGGTTTTTTTCTGCAGCCGGGTGGCGACATCAACTACTTTTGAATATTCATCGCCGAAACCGGGCCAGCGGAAGAAGCCTAAATCTTCCCTTTTAAGCAATGTCCGAAAAGATTCTCGGAAGAGCGCTAGATCTGAAGCTGGCGAAAGTTCGGGACTTACGAATGTAATCGGTGCCGTCATGTAAGGTCTTTCTTTTGCGCAACTTCAATTAAAATAGCAAAAGTCGTTTCAATGTTCGTAACGGAACACGCACGTTCTAGAACGAAAGATGAGTGAGGTCCAAAGGATTTCCCGTTCATCTCCACCGACCCGCTCACCATAAGATAAGTTGCGGGAGATAATTCGGCGACCGCTCTACCGTCTAATATTAATTTTGATATTTTTTGATCGGGGGTTTCATCGATGAATTCCGTCCTCCCCCACTTCGCCAAAGAGAAAAAGTGCGAGCTCGTCTCGCTCACCTTTTCGGTTCGCATCTTTTCAACCAACTGTTTAACCTGCTGCGACTCGCCTTTGCGGGTTACCAGTAAAGCGTCGGGCGTATCGACAACGATGAGGCCCTCTACATTTGCAAGTCCTATAACTTTCGGCCGCGTCGAATAAACAAAATTGTTTTCAGACTGACTTAGAAACACCTGCGCCTGAGAATCCGTCGAAACCTCTTCAGACAATCGCGCAACTTCGTCCCACGAGCCGACATCACTCCACCCCGGATCGCACGGAATACACAAAATCTCCTTCGTTTTCTCCATAATGCCATAGTCGAGACTGATTGGCTGAACATTGGCGTAAACGTATGCCGCATTTGAGAAGTCAGATTTAATTTCACTCACCTTCGACCAAACTTCTGGAAGATACTTTTGAAAAAGCTCAATCATGTGGTCTGCACGAAAAACAAAAAGGCCAGCGTTCCAGAAGTAATGCCCCTCACTGATCATTCTTAGAGCCTCTGTTTTATTCGGCTTCTCGACGAATGCTCGAACTCCGAAGGAGGTGAGCTTCTCGATATGAGGTGAGTTGGCGTCAAGCTCAATGTATCCGTAACCAGTTGCCGCATACGACGGCTCGATACCGAGAGTCACAATTTTTTTCTTGCCCGCTTCTTTGACCGCAATTTTAAGTGCCGCACTTAGAACTTCTGGCTTACTTATAAAGTGATCGGCCGGAAATATTCCGATGATCTCGTTTTCCAAACCTTTCATTTTGAGAACGTGACACATCAGCGCAATTGCCGGAGCCGTGTTTTTCGCCATTGGCTCCAGAACGACGAAATCAGGATTAAAACCTGAATCCAGAAGCGTCCGTTTGGTAAGCTGGGCCATCGAAGAGAGAGTCACGATCCACGGAGCACCGTGCTCGCGTACCCGCTCCAGCGAATCTCGCAAAAATGACTGATCGAAAAATTCGCAAAATTGCTTGGGATAGCTGTCGCGTGAAACTGGCCAAAGTCGTGTGCCGCTACCGCCCGATAATATCACTGGAATCATGCACGTGATTCTAATGGACAAAATCTTGAAAATTAACGAGTATATTGCGAAATCACTGCGATGCATCCAAAGGAGTTCAATTGCTTCCTTTTATCGATCTCAAAACACAGTATAAAGTTCTCAAAAATGACATCGACGCTCGAATCGCCAAAGTGCTCGAACACGGCGCTTTCATCATGGGCCCTGAGATTAAAGAATGTGAAAAGGCACTAGCTGATTTTGTCGGTGTAAAACACGCAATCACTTGTTCGAACGGAAGCGATGCGATCCAGATGGCTCTCATGGCTCTCAACATTGGACCTGGAGACGAGGTTATCACAACTGCATTTTCATTTATTGCAACTATTGAGATGATAGTGATCACAGGTGCGAGGCCGGTCATGGTCGATATCGACCCGGATACATTCAACATTGATCCGAAAAAAATTGAAGCCGCAATTACAAAAAAAACCAAGGCCATTATTCCCGTCAGTCTTTACGGGCAAATCGCCGACATGGATGCAATCAATGCGATAGCAAAAAAACACAGCCTCACGATTCTTGAAGATGCGGCCCAAAGTTTTGGCGCCACTTACAAAGACAAAAAAAGCTGTAACGTGAGTCCGATCTCGACTACATCGTTCTTCCCTGCAAAACCGCTGGGCTGCTATGGTGATGGTGGAGCTATTTTCACTGAAGATGACGAGATCGCGAAAACCTTGGTGTCGATTCGCATGCATGGCATGGGCGAACATCGATACTCGCATACCCGTATTGGCGTTAATGGCCGCATGGATAGCCTCCAAGCCGGAATTTTGCTGGCGAAACTAACGCGCTACCCGTGGGAAATTGAAGCTCGGGACAAAGTGGCGTCTCGCTACACGGCCGCGTTTTCAGATTTACGTTCTAAAAATGTATCCACGCCGATTATTCGTTCGGGAAGCAAATCGGTTTGGGCGCAGTACACGTTACGAGTTCCGAATCGTGACCAATTCCAAGCGAAACTCCAAGAAAAAGGTGTTCCAACAGCGGTCCACTATCCGATTCCGATGGCCGACCAAGCTGCCTATAAAGAAATTTGCACCGTGCATGATATTCCGAATGCTCGCCAAGCGGCTAAGGAAGTTGTGAGTCTTCCAATGTATCCGGATATGAATGAATCAACGCAAAATCAAATTATCGACGCGGTTCGTGCCGCCGTCTCGTAGGGGTCTCGAGTGGGATTACTGTTAAAACAGATTTTCGCATTTTTAAAACTATTAAATTCTGAAACCGGAAGCATTCAAATTGCGACCGGCATCGCCGCGGGATTCGTCTTGGGCATGACTCCGTTCTTTTCGCTCCAGTCGCTCTTAATATTTCTATGTCTATTTATTTTTCGCATTCAGATGGGAGCCGCATTTTTAGCTGCTTTCTTTTTCTCCTTCATCGCGTATCTGCTCGACCCGGTTTTCCATATTGTCGGTAAAGCGGTTCTGACATCTCCAGCTTTAGCTCCAACTTTTACGACTCTTTACAATATGCCGATCGTGCCGCTGACTCGTTTCAATAATACGATCGTAATGGGTTCCGGAGTCGTTTCTATTCTCTTAACACCATTTGTTTATGTTCTTGCCCGTAAAGCAGTCCATAAATATCGCGCAACTGTAGTTGCCAGACTGAAGAGCACCAAATTCTGGAAAGCCCTCGAAGCAACCTCCCTCTACAAATGGTATTACACATATGACAACCTCTACCGACGCTAGTATTCAAGATCCAAAAAAACCGAAAAGGCTTGGGCCGATCCGTACGGGCGCCGTTGTTCCAACGCTTATCTTTTTGGTGCTCTGTTATATTTATTTTCATTTCTTCTTTGATCACCATTTACGTAAAGCCGCCGAATGGACCGGCGGCTATGTTCACGGCGCCGAAATCGATATTGCAGAAATTGATACAAGCCTATTTCGCGGCTCATTTCGTCTTGCCGGGCTTCAAGTCACCGACAAAGAAAATCCAGCACGTAATATTTTTTCTCTCGGAGAAATTCGGTTCCGATTTACTTGGGACGCGCTACTCCGCCTAAAATTCGTGGTGGACGAAGCGGCGATTGAAACCATCGAAGCCTTCAGCCCACGTAAGTCTCCAGGATGGGTCCGCCCTCCTGAGCCCCCTTCGAGCGAGCCCTCTGCAATCGCCAAGTTAGAACAAAACGCATTATCACAAGCTCAAGGGCAATTTAAAGGCTCAGCTTTAGGAGATGCGGCGGCACTACTCGGCGGCACGGATACTGACACTCTTCTCAAAAATATTCAGGGCGAACTAAAGGCTGAAAAATTCATAACGTCACTCCAAGCGACGTTGACTGAAAAAGAAAAATTTTGGAGAGAGAAAATCGAGAACCTTCCAAAAAAAGAAGAATTTGATGCGCTCTCGGTGCGCGCAAAGACACTCAAATTTAATGCGAAAGATCCCGCGCAGTTCGCAAAAGACCTGAAGGAAATGCAAGCGATCGTCAAAGAAGCAGACGCTAAAATCGATGCGGTTAAAAGTACGGGGACGGGCTTAAAAACCGATACGGACAAGCTGAAATCTGAGATTGCACAGGTTGATGATTTAGTTAAACAAGACATTGCCGACATCGAAGATCACTTAAAAATCGGCAATCTCGATGTCGCTGACTTTTCGAAAGATTTGTTCGGCAAAATGTTTGGAGATAAGATTGCTTCCGTTCAAAAATACGTGACGGTCGCAAAGCAGTATCTTCCACCACCTAAAGATCCGAATGACAAAGATAATGCCATCGTTCCTCGTGCTCGAAATGAAGGCGAAAATATTCGTTTTCCCGTCAGAGGTGGTTATCCTCTATTCTGGTTAAAACGGGCCACGATTAGCTCGAAAGCCAGCGCACAAGGTTTCTCAGGCAATCTCGCCGGAGAATTAACCGACGTATCAACCGATCCCACAATTGTCCCAAATCCT
>JAYTDP010000191.1:0-5236 GCA_043735865.1 Bdellovibrionales bacterium | reverse complement strand
CCCCGGCAGTGAGTACGCGAGTAAAGAACATATTTTTAAAGAAATTGATTTTGCGAATGCAATTTTTAAACAAAATCGAAGATGGCCCGTCTTCAATGTGACCGATCGAGCTCTCGAAGAAACCGCCAGCGAAATTATCCGCGTCGTCGCCCAGCGAATGGATTTACCCTTCGAAGTGCTACTTTAGTAATTTTCTACGTTTTTCTTTTTTCTCAATGGCGGCCGTAATTTTCAACAGCTCGTTTTGAATTTTCTGCTGCTTGACGTACTCGTCGCCTGAGGGATCGTACCATTTTCTTAGGCGTGCAAGATTAATCAGAGTTCCGTAAACCATGGCACGGTCTTCGTCGCTCAAGTTCAAACTCTTTCGGGTCTCCCACAGTGTCCGGTAAATATCCCACTGTTTGTCTTGTAGAGCGCTGATTTCGTTCGGAGTGGCGGTTCTTGTCCACAATGCTTTCGATAAAGCACACCAAGAAGAATCTTGCTCAATTTGTCGGTAGTGGAGAAACTCTGCCAACAATTGAACTTGAGTTGCCGACGATGCCAACGCGATCGTTGGGCAATTTTTCGCGACTGGTTTTTCATTTGCGCAAAACGTAACCGCGTACACTCGTCTTTGTAGCGTCACATCTGACCAATCCCCTGCTGGTTTTTCGATCTGGCCCCAGGTAAACTCGCCTCCACCCGAGGTGCTCACGCCGCTGCCGACGACTTTCACGCAAAGTCCTTTGCTTCTGATCAGTTTCAATTGTCCGACCGGAGGCTTCTCTGACAACTCTTTAAGCTCGGCGATCACTTTCTGATTTTTGGTCACGCACCATGAACACGTATCGCTGAGTGCGTAAGACTGCGAAACAAAAAATAAACAAACGATGAAAATCAAAATCAGTTTCATGCCGGCCCTTACCCTAGAACTTGCTGCTGAATAGCACGGAAGATGACGTCGGCCATCTGCTTAATTCCCTGTAGTTTAAGAGAATAGAGATTCACATTCACCGAATATTTTAGCTCGTCCACGTGGACGTGGATGAGGCGACGGGTTTTCACCTGCTTCTTAATACTGTGTGCTGGCACGAAGCCCCAACCCACTCCCGACTCGATCACACGCTTTAGAGTGCCGACGTTGTCAGATTCGAAAACAGGCTTACACGTAATTTTATTCGCATCGAGTTTCGTGTCGAGAAGCTGCCGGAAGTTCGGATAGGTCGAAGAATCGACAACGACCGGGCGACCGTTGATCTCTTTGATCGAAATTTTCTCTGGAAGTGACGCGTCCTTGGCACTCCCCGCCAGCCACATTTCATCAGCGAACAAAAACTTCTCATCGTACTTTTCAAAATCGAAATCGAACTCTTTTTTCAGATCTGGCAGAATCGTCATATCGATCGTGCCTTTTTTCATTTCGCTAATGATCTGTTCGGCGCTGCCATAAACGAGTTTCAATGTGAGCTTGGTGTTGTGCTTTAAGAACATTCCGACGACCGGAGAGATCAGATGTAAACCAAATGCGTTTGTCGTACCGATCTTTAATTCACCAGCAAGCTCTTGTGAGATCGTATGGATGGCAACTTCAGCCTGTTGGGTGAGGTGAAGAATTTTTTTTGCGTATTCGTAAAGAAGTTGTCCCTGCATCGATGGCTTTACTTGTCGAACTCCACGCACAAGCAGCGGAACTCCCAACTCTTCTTCTAAAGCGCGGATCTGTTGGCTGACTGCGGGTTGCGTGAGGAAAAGCTTATCCGCGGCTGCAGTCATACTGCCTTCGCTTATGACTTTGCAAAACGTTGAGAGCTGTTGGAGATTCATCGAATGTCCCTTCCGCCCGTTCGAAGAGCGTATAAGAGATACTTATAAGGTATTTTATGCATTGAGTAAACGACTCGAAAAATTTTCCAACGGGATTAAAAGACTTACTTAGCGCATCGCATTAAGTTCTTGATCCATCTTAACTATCTGTAATCACTAGACCTAAGTCGGTATAAGCGTTTGTTATCGTTGTTAAAAATTCACATCATTTGAAAAAAAGTCATTAATTTGGGAGTTTCACTCAACTTCTCCGGGGGGGGATTTAGTGAACAAATTGAAACTCGTTCTTCTTATAGGTTCAGCATCGATCGTCACAGCATGTGGGGGCAATCGATTACCTGATTCGGTCAAAGTCACTCGCGGACCAGCCAGCGCAAAAGATGCAGGCCTTCTCGTTTCGGACACGACTGAAAGTGAGCTTGCGGCGGCGGCGGAACAGAATTCAAATATTCGCGTTCGAGTCGTTAACGAAGCTCACTCGATCTACGAAGTAAAAGGTATCAGCGAAGGTGAGCTGCAAGCTTTACTTCCTCATCGCGCTGAAACTATTAAGAAGAACGAGTTTGTTCACTTCAAGTCAGCCGACACGGTTGCCGAATTAGAACAAGGCGATTTCCAAGGCCTCGCAGAATTGATGGCCTCAAAAGACATCACTCAAACCGAAGCCGAAGATTTTGTCCGCCCTTGCATTAACAATTCGGCAGCGCGACCGCGCATCGACGTCGCCAGCGTTTCGAAACGTGACTCAACAGATGCAAGCTACTTATTGAAACTCGGAGAGTCCGTCACGCTCGATGCAACAAAAACAACTGATACTGCCGGCAAGCCGGTTCAGACTTTATTCTTGCTCTTCCCGAATTCGGATTCGAATATTGCACAGCGATTTACGATATCTCCAACACTGACATTGAAGCCCGACGGTCTCGGCGAATACACTTACATCGTCGTTGCGAAAGATGCTGCGAACAATTGCGCGATGAAACAAGACATCGTCTATGTTACTCAGGATGTTCCTTACGATAAGACCAAGGCCATCAAAGCTGTCGATGCTGCAAAACTGGATTTGACTAAATTTTGGCAGTTGGATGCGACCGGCGCGAAACTCGCATGGCCGACATCTGCCGGCAAAAATGTTGTTGTCGCCATTCTCGATTCGGGCGTGAACTACAATCACCCGGCTCTTGCTGCCAACATTCAAGTGAACTCAAAAGAAATCGCGGGAAATAATATTGACGATGATAAAAACGGTTTTGTCGACGATGTTGCGGGATGGGACTTCGGCAACTCTGACGCGTTCCCATACGACGACTACGGACATGGCAGTCATTGCGCGGGCATTACGGCATCTTCTGTGTTCGGCATCGCGAAGAACGCCAAAATTCTACCGGTGAAAATCGGCGGCGGCGCAGGCATCGATACGGCTTCGGTTGTCGGCGGCATTTACTACGCGGTCGATAATGGCGCAAAAATCATTAGCATGTCTCTTGGATTTGAACAAAATCTCGCGACGATGCGCACGGCTCTCGAATACGCACGCAAGAAAAACGTGATCGTGATCGCGGCTGCCGGCAATGGCGATGCGCAAGGGATGGGTATGGATAACGACGTCACTCCGATGTACCCCGCGAGCTACCCGCTGGACAATATCGTAGCTGTCGCTGCCACGGGCGTGACGAACGAGATAACTCAATACTCGAATTACGGTCTCAAAAGCGTTCATGTCGGTGCGCCGGGCGGCGACGACAATGGTCAGATTTTGTCGAGCTACAAAGCGAATCCAAAAAATGCCGATTATAAAGAAATGTCGGGAACTTCGATGGCGACTCCTGCAGTAGCTGGTGTTGTGGCTCAAGTGTTGGCTTTGAAGCCTGACCTTATTCCGAGTGCAGTACGCGATCTCTTGATGGCGAGCGGAACCCCGTCGGCATCACTTAAAGGCAAAATCGCATCGGGCCGATTGGTGAATTCAGGATTGGTATTAAAAGCAGCCACTGCAACTGCATCGGGCACCCGCAAGGGTGCGGGTAAAGACACGCATCCAGTGGCAGCGAAGGCGCCGTCGATTAAGAAATTGACGAACATCTTCCCTCGACAATAGCCCAGGGATCGGTTTTAAACCTACGATATCTATTAAAAATGTTTGATAATTGAAGCACCTGCAAGGGGTGCTTCAATGTTTTTAAGGCAAGTTGTTCTCGCGCTACTTTTGAGCTCAGCCGCCAAAGCGGCAACGTTTAGCAATCAGTATGTCAGTTTTGAGCTTCCATCGAACTGGAGTTGTAAACTTGAGGGTACCGAATGGCTTTGCGTTTCTCAGCTCGAGAAAGCCTCCAAAGAAGCGATCATAATTTTAACGGCCAAAGAAGCCGGCCCCAATGACAATCTCGAGGCCTACACGGCTCATATTAAAACTCAACGCGTCCTTCAAGACGTATCTGGAAAGCCCGTCACGTCCCAAGTCCTGAACGTCAAACAGCGCACTATCAATAATCACCCGTGGGTCGATGGCATGCAGTTAGGTAGCGAAATCGCCTCCTACTACACTCGCTATCTCGCGACCGTTAAAGACCGCTTAGCCATCGCTGTTACTTTCAGTGCTCACAAAAACCACTACACCAAATATTCTCAAGACTTTTTGAAAGCAGTTGAAAGCCTGCAGGTTGTGGCCTCCAAAGATCTCCTAGCGCCACCCGCACAGAATCAAATGATGGCCGGTGCAAACGAGCGTATCGGTGGTGCCACCGTAGACCCCATTCCTCTCGGAGGTGGCGAGCCTCTTCCTGCGGAGCCACGACGATCCACCTCTGTCATGCGTTACCTACTCGGCCTGGGACTTCTTATCGTCGCTCTTGGTGTTTATTTCTTACGGAAAAAATAAATGAGAATTTTTGCATCGCTCGCTCTCATTTTAATTTCGACTTACACATACGCAAAAAGTGTTGAAACCCCATATCTTGATGTCGCCGTCCCCGATAATTACGAATGCGTCAGCGAGACCGGACGATACGTTTGCCAGCCATCCGGACTTATGAAGAAAGACACCATCCTCACGATGGTATTTAAAAGAAGCGGTCCTCAAGACACAGTCGAGCAATATTCTGAATTTATAAAGCGGCCGATGTCGCGAGTGTCGACGAGCGGACCTCCTGCCCTCTCAACCGTAAGCTTTGTGCGCACGATCAAAATCGACGGTTTCGACTGGGTCGAGGCCAAACATCTCGAGAGCGAAGTTCCAAATTATGTCACGTATTACTGGGCGACCGTACGTTCACCTGTTGCCATGGTCATCACTTACTCAGTCGAAAAGAGCCGCGAAGCCGGCCGCATGGCCGAGCTCATAGCGATTCGCGATTCTCTACGAACAAAACTTGTTCAGTATTCGCCCCCCACTGATGCACAGACGACTCCGAAAGTGTCTAGTCCCGCG
>JAYTDP010000190.1:0-3765 GCA_043735865.1 Bdellovibrionales bacterium | reverse complement strand
GGTTTGCTCATTCCCTCTTCAGGAATTGATGAGTCCAACTCTCGCGACGGAAGTTTTATCTTATTTCCAAAGGATCCTTTTAGCAGTGCCCGCCGACTCTGGCACGGTTTACGTCAGCATTTCGGTTTGTGCGAGTTCGGTGTGATGCTGACTGACTCCCACACGACTCCACTACGAATGGGAGTTACGGGTATCGCTTTAAGTTACTGGGGATTTGAAGGAGTAACTTCAAAAGTTGACGAGCCGGATTTATTTGGGCGCAAAATGAAGTTCACGCATATTGATATTGTCGATGCTTTAGCCGCCTCGGCCGTTTTGGTGATGGGCGAGGCCGCCGAATGTACGCCATTAGCTTTGGTGCGTGTCGACGGTATTAAATTTCGCGACGAGATTGATCCGGCGGAGATTAAAATTCCTCTCGAGAATGACCTTTACTATCCGCTTTTGAAAGATCGACTGCGGTAAGAATATAGATCGTAATAAAAGTCGGCACAATGATATCCCGACTTAATCTGCCTCCGGCTTTCCAATTGCAGAAAGCCACTCGGCCAGTGGAGCGATGATTTTTCTTTTGCGCATATCAAAAAGTGCGATTGTCAGTTCAACGCGGCAGCATTCCTCTCCACGCTCGTTCATCATCTTCTGAACCACTTTGCCCACTTTACCGCGCCAAAGTGGGCACCATGATAAAATTTGAATTCGTTCGCGATGTTTGATCTCGCGTTTGTATTGAACCTGCACGCCGAGAATTGTTGGGCCGACCTGCAGCTCTTGAATTTTCGAGAGACCGAATCCTCCGCTCGTAATCCATTGCCAGCGTGCTTGTTCGAAAAGAACAAGATAGTTCGCATGGTTCAGGTGACCGAAGGTGTCGAGGTCGGTCTCCTGAAGGATGAATTCGTACGTGTGTTCCGGATGCGGATCAGCGCGTTTCTCTTCAGCTGTCATGTGGACGTGACGGGCTCATGATTAATTGTGTTTGGGGTTGAGCTCCCGTTACGTTTGGGCTCTGTAACTCCTTCGCCTCGTTTCATTAAATAGACGAGGAGAAAGAGGCCCGGAAGCGCCATAATCGTACAGAAAACAAAGAAGCCATCCCAGCCGAGGGTATCGACAAGATAACCTGTTGAGGCCGAAATAATTGTTCTCGGCATCGCCATGAATGAAGTGAGAAGAGCGTACTGTGTTGCCGTGAATGCGCGGTTGGTAAGAGATGCCATGAACGCGAGGAACGCCGCTGACGCCATACCTGTCGAGAAGTCTTCTAGGAAAACCGAGAACGTGAGGGCCGGCAAGCTGTGGCCGGAGTGATTAAGATAGATGAAAGATAAAATTGCGACTGCCTGGAAGACGCCAAAGATGAAGAGTGCTCGATTAATTCCGATCCGTATCATCGAGAGGCCGCCTAAAAATGTTCCCGACAAGAATGCGATCGGGCCCATTGTTTTTGCGATCAGCCCGACTTCTTCTGGTGTAAACTGAAGATCTTTATAGAGCTTCGTTAGCATGTTGCCGGCCATTGAGTCGCCCAGCTTGTAGAGAAGAATAAAAAGGAGAAATAAAATAGCTCCGCGGCGGGAGAAAAATTCTTTGAGTGGCAAAATGATCGCGTCTTTCAAAGAATGCGGTCGAGCAAAAGAAGATTTCGGTTCGTCAGCCCACAATGTAGTTATAATGCCCACTAGCATAAGCGTCGACATGATGGCGTACGAAGTGTTCCATGATAATTTGCCGGCAAGGATCAGCGCAACTCCACCAGTGAGCCACATTGCCACGCGATAACCAAGTTGATAAACCGAAGATGCGAGGCCGAGTTCTTCGTCGTCTAAGCTTTCGCGGCGATAGGCATCGACAATGATGTCTTGGGTCGCTCCGAAAAAGGCGATGAAGAATGCAAAGACGAAAGTCATTTGAACGTTTCCGACCGGGTCGGATTGCGAGAGAAGCAAAATTGTTATCAGTAGTGCGACTTGTGAAGCGAGAAGCCACCCACGGCGGCGTCCCAGGATTGGGAATTCGTATCGGTCTAGAAGCGGAGCCCATAGAAATTTAAATGAGTATGGAAGAGCAATGATGGCTGCGACTCCGACCATGACGTTCGTAGCGCCCGCATACGAAAGCCACGCCTGAAGGGTGCGTGAGGCCAACAGCAGCGGAACTCCAGACGAAAAGCCCATGATCATCGCGATCATCATGTTTTTCTTCGTGAGTGAGCGAAAAATCTCTTTCCATGTTGGTTTTGCCATAGGGCCTCCTTGGCTGGCGTATGTTGTAGTACTAAAAGTATTGCGTGGATTTTTCGTCTCGTCGAGTCTTTCTTTGCCAATTTGATGAATCATTGGTGATACTGAAAGGCATGAAAACACTTTCTGTTGATGAAGCAATACAGGTTTATAGAGATTTGAGCGCGAGCCGCAATTATTGGGTGATGTACGCGAGCTATTACGACGGGATTGTGACCGATCCGGCGGCGATGTTAATTCCTTTAGACGATCATATGGTTCATCGTGGTGACGGTATTTTTGAAGCGGCTCGTTTTCACGGGCGGGTGATTTTCGATCTTGAGGGTCACTTATCTCGGCTTCTGCGTTCTGCAGAATTGGTTTCTTTGAAAATGCGTTGGACGGTTGCGGATATCGCGCGTTTGTGTCAGGTCGTTGTCGATAAATCGCCATCCGTAGATGGAATGTTGCGAATTTTCGTTTCGCGCGGGTTTGGCGATTTTTCGCCGAATCCTTATTCGACGACTGGGTCGCAACTGATTGTTGTGTCGATGCCGTTTAAGCCTTTGGCGGCGGAGAAATATTCGGCTGGGGCTTCGGTGATGTTTTCTAAAATTGCAGTGAAGCCCGGTATTTTTGCGCAGGTGAAAAGTTGCAACTATCTGCCTAACGTTTTGACTAAGAAAGAAGCTGTCGATAACGGCGTTGATTTCTCTATTAATCTGACGGCGGATGGCTATGTTGCCGAGGGGCCAACCGAAAATATCATGATGCTTGATAAGAGCGGGGTATTGATTGCTCCACCATTTGATTACACACTACGCGGAACTACTTTAGTGCAGGTGTTAGCGTTAGCTCGGAAAATATCGGGCGAACTGAAGTTGACGGATGTGTGCAACCGCCCCATCGCAGATGTGGATTTACAGGGTGCCGCGGAAGTTATGATGGTCGGCACGACACTTGGTGTGTTGCCGGTTACGCGTGTTGAAGGGGTCACAATCGGTCAGGGAGTCGGCGGTCCCGTCGGTTTGCGGTTGAATTCTGCGCTTACGAAATTGATGGGCATGTAGTTCGACTTCAACTTGTTGTGGGCTGAGCATAATAGTTGCAAATTTTCTGTTTCGTTTTTTCCTCCTCTGCTAATTGGTTTGATGTGGTCAATTTCAAGATACTTTTTGCTGCTGCATTTGTGACCTGTCATTGGGTCTTTGTATGCGCATTCCCAGTTATCCTTGATGAAGACTTCGCGGCGTGTGGAATCTGGCAAATGTATGCGTCTTCCTTTTTGTCTTGCGGCAGGGGATTTTGCACTTCGAGGATCTGCGGTGATTGGATTTGAGTTGACTGTAATTATGGCGGGTTGATTGGCGATGGTAAGCGTTGCACTCTTAGGATTTATGTCCGAAGCCGCAGCTATCGCACTGACAGGGGCGATCGCACTGGCTTCGCCGGCAGGCGCGACGGCCTTTTTCACTGCGTGAATCCGTCTGCGCGCGATCGGTTTTTGCAATCGCGCCACTTCCGCTTTCATTGCGTGCAACAT
>JAYTDP010000189.1:0-1736 GCA_043735865.1 Bdellovibrionales bacterium | reverse complement strand
ATTATGACTTTGTCGACGTGTTGTGCGCGAATGGCCTGATATAACAAAAGTTCTGCACGCGGGACCGGCGCCTCGCCATCGGTACGAAGAAGCATAGTTCGCAATTCGTCGCCCAGGGTTGTCCCGCCGGGTTCGCGCGTAATTTGAAATGGTTTCGCGCGGGTTTTCAGTTCCTCCGCTAAAGACTGGATTAAAGTCGATTTGCCTGCGCCATCCAGACCTTCGAATACAAGAAATGCCATAGACCACTTATTTGTACTTAACCCCTCGTAAAGTCACTTGGTCCTAAAGTTTAGGGGCGTCGCGTTATCGGGCGATTCAATGCTCAAAATGAATCACATTCATGCCGATAAAGCCTCATGGCCGAACTCAAAAAAGTTCCATTACGGACAACTGCGAAAATTAAAATTCTCATTGCCGACTCTGACCGGCCTCTCGTTCGTCGGCTTTCAGACTATCTGGTCGAAAATGGATTCGAAACCCGCCAAGCTTATCAAGGTTCTGATGTGCGTTCTTCTCTCGTCAATTGGAAACCCGACTTGGTTTTGATGGACCTTATGCTTCCCAATGGAAATGCGTTCGAAATCCTCCATTACAAACAAACCGAACCGGCGCTAAAGAATCTCGATAGTAAAGTTATTGTCATGTCGTCGCACACGAATCCAGAGAACATGGCTCGGGCGTTCGAACGCGGCGCAAACGACTACGTTAAAAAACCAATTATTTACCCGGATCTTTTGAATCGCATCGTACTTCATTGCCGTCAAAAACCCACGGTCGCAAGTACGGTTCAGGCGGCGGATGTACCGGCTCATTGGATAATGACTGAATTGATTCTCGATCAGGCTCTCGAACAAAAACCGATCGAACAGGTTTTATTCCACCTTTCTCAGATGGTCGCTACCAAACTTGAAGCTGTACGCTGCTCATTTGTTCGCTCAGTCACTCACACGCAGGGCGGAGTCATCGCATCGAGCGACGACCATAACGTCTCCGGTCTCTCACTTGATCTCGCGAAATATCCCGAGATTCAACTTGTCGTAAATACAGGAAAAATGATCGCGATCGAAAACGTCGATGAGAGCCGAGCTCTCAAAAAAATAAAAGCGGAATTGAAAACCATTCACTTTAACTCCATGATCGTTTGCCCGATTTTCTATCGCGGGAAAGTATTTGGAGTCATTTCGGTCCGCATGCCAGCTGAACGTAAAAAGCTGTCGGACGAAGAGATTCGCTTCGTCGCCGTTGCGGCAAAAATTGCGAGCCTGACCTTAAATGCCCATGACGTCAGTCAGATGACCAAATTCGGGCTCATTTCGGCCAGTTAATACAAAATTAAATAAAGGCATAAATTGGGTGACAGGCGGGCCGGTCCAAAATATAGATATTGGCCTCAAGAGGTCACATATATGCTAGTTGCAATCACAGTCCTTCATATCATTATCACCCTCAGCCTAATCGGACTCGTGCTTTTGCAAGATCCGAAAGGCGGCGCGATAGGCCTCATGGGCGGTGGCGGAAGCCAGAATGTTTTTGGCGCAACCGGAGCAGGCAACTTTTTATCGACAGCAACAAAATGGGTTGCCGTTGCATTCGGCATTACCTGCATCACTTTAACTTATTTCACATCCCATCGTGTTCGCAGCGTAACCGACGATCTTTTGCCTGCTGCAGCTCCGGTGAATGGGCCGGCGAGCCCGGCAACGGCGGGAACTCCAGCAACGACAACGACTCCG
>JAYTDP010000188.1:0-2614 GCA_043735865.1 Bdellovibrionales bacterium | reverse complement strand
AGCCCAGAGAAAAAGAACTGCCCTCAGACCGGACACTTCACGTCTGCGGCTTCAAACGAGAAACCACCTGCATACAATCCTTGTCTCACTACAGATTGGACCGACGCCAAAGTCGAAATGAAACTCGCGCAAATCAAAAAAGTAGTGGATGCGGCCGGCTCGCTCCCTGATATCCTCACGCTTTGCGAAGTTGAAAATCAAAAAGTCATCACTCGATTGGCAAAAGAACTCGGCTACGATGGTTTTTATATGACCACGAGCCCGGATGTTCGCGGGATTGACTTGGCTATCCTATATAAGACTGCAAAACTTCAACCGCTAGGCTTTAAAGAAAAAGAAATCGACCATGCCTTCAGCCTCACGCGCAATCTTTCGGTTGGGCATTTCCGTATTAAAGGATCTGTTGGCGCTGACGGGATTTTAGCTATTTATCCGAACCATTGGCCTTCACAAATGAATCCGACCAAAGCGCGTTTGATCGTAGCCGAACAACAGAAGGCATTTGTTGAAGAGAACAAAGATCTCTATAGGGGCGAGAATTACTACATCGTTCTGACGGGAGATTTCAATACCACCCTCGAAGACTCCCCGAATCCACTCGCAGACGTTCTTATGACGTCGCCAGAGAACCTTCTCGATTCACGTTTGTTATCGAATGCATCTCGAAACCCAGCGAAATCCCGGATGCCACAAGGTACTTATTATTACGGCGCTAAAAAACAGTGGAATGAACTCGATCACATTTACGTCGGCTCGAACTTAAATGATAAACAAGGCCTCGAGATAGATCCGACTTCGTTCCGCGTCCATGCTCCATCGTTTATTACGAAGAAAAACGATGCTGGCGACGACGTGCCGTTCCGATACAACCATAATACTATGAACCCAGCATTCTTAGGCTACAGCGATCACTTCGCGCTCACTGTTAAATTAAAAGCCGTTAAAGCGAAGTCAAAAACTTTTTGATATCCGGAGCCGCATCGCCACTCGCGATGACGGCCTTTCGATCGAGCTCTTCAAATAACTTCGCCGCCGTTCGACTTCACAGTGTCCACCATGCGAGTCTGATCTTGTTCCAACCCCAATTTAATTTCGTAATATCTCATTCGATTGGATTCAAAACGTTGAGCAGTTCTTTGGTTATTGAGGCTTTGTAGAGCGAGCTCGGTTTTTTCGGATCGTCGGCATCGTCGACGAACATTAAAGTGACGCCGTCGGCGGTGTCTTCAATAACAGTCATACCTTCCAACTTCACTACCGGTTCGAAGTGCGCAAGGATCTGCGATTCATTCGCCGTCACTCGCAATAGCACGGTACCGTAGACTTTGCCGTCAGCATAGGTCGACACGGTGTCTTCAGCTGTCGCGATCGCAAGGAGTCCGTGGCCCGTCGAAACCCCGTCTGCGAGTGTAAGCTTCACTCCACTTAATTCGCCAACTTTAACTTTTCTAAATTTGGTTTTCATCTCCCAGTCGCCGGTTTTGAGAGCGCTTATAAACTGCGCAAGCGGTAATTCGAAGATCCCGCTTTTTGATCTGAGCGAATTCCCTCGTTGAAACAACAAAACATTATTTTCCTGAATCATGATGCCTTCAATATTAAGCTCGGTCGCGTGCTCGGTCAGCTTCATCGCGAGCGGCATTATATTTATCTCTCTTGGCGCCTCGAATTCTGTCGGCGATTTAAAAGCTAAGATTACTGCAACCGTGCGCTTTGGAGTTGAGCCTGAGGGCCACGCGAGCATTGCGCCCATCGGCGGCCATTGTGTTTCGTCGAGATGAACAAACGATTCAAAATCGGCTTTTTCTTTTTTGCGTTCGATATTGGCTGCTGAAAGTGATTTCTTAATAAGCGGATGCACCTTCATATATTTGTCGCCCTCTTTAAATGAGAAGAGCGACATCTCGTCATCTGAAACCGTATAGAAAGTGTCGTCCACTTTAGAAAGGCCACTTGCCGCGCTAATAAACGCCGGACGTCCTTTATCGAGAGGTTTTTCTAAGTGGAGTTCTTGAATCTTAGTTAATTTGATAACCGGTATTTCATGTGTTTTCATAGGAGTCGTTCGGCATCCGGCCATTGCGATTAGGCTTATTAATGGGAGCAATTTTCTCATGCGCGCAATATGCCGACGAATTCGCTCTAGTGCAAGTTTGGCGTCGGTTAGAAGTATTGAACCAATGCGAAGTTAGCGTCGATTGCGGAGAGTGATTACTTAATTTTCCATAGCGTGGAGGTATATACGTTAGTTGGATTCCGGCTCATGCCAAGAGCGTAAAGCATACCGTCGTCCGTGATGCTTAATCCGCTCCCCCACGTGCCCACTCCCCCTGCAGAGTTTGGCAAGTAAAGAACTCCATTCGTCCCAAATGAAGTTTTCAGACTAAGCGTACTATCGAGGCAAATGACGTAATTGGCATACGCTCCGCCAGCATTATTTGTCTCGCCGTGAAGATACAAGTTGCCGTAACTGTCTCGGTAAGTATCGAGTAGCCATGCATCCGTATAGGAGGGATCTAGACTAGTAATAATCGATGTAATATCCATTCCCCCGCTTCCATTAAACGTCGCATCCATAGTTCCGGTCGCAATGTTTACTTTTTTTATAATGATT
>JAYTDP010000187.1:0-2136 GCA_043735865.1 Bdellovibrionales bacterium | reverse complement strand
CGACGAAGGTGCCGAGCAAGGGACGGCAGCGCCTCACCGCGTCAACCCTGCGCGAAACAGAATGCAAAGGTCGCCAGAAGGCGGCGCACCCCGTCGGTGCACCTGACACACTTAACGTTCCAGCCATAGTCATATCAAATGCCCAGAAGGTAACTGGCACCTTTTCTCCCGACTTAAGGTTTGACTTCGTCTTCTCGAAGTAATACCTAATGTTTCCTTTTGAGATTGCCGTAAAGGTATAGAGAAGCTTTAACAGGATGTTGAAGGAGAACCGCCCATGCTCGTATTAACGAGAAAACTCGGCGAGAGTATTACAATCGACGATAACATTAAGATCCGAGTTGAGAAGATCCGTGGAAAGCAGGTTCGGCTTGGGATTGAAGCTCCTAAAGAGACGCGCATCTACCGCGAAGAAGTCTATAATGCCATCAAACAACAGAACGAAGAGTCGTCCCAAACCGCTCATGAATCCTCACGCGCTGTAGCAAACCTGCTTAAAACGAATAAGAGCGAAGATAAGCCCAAGTAACGCCCGCTTACCCGCGTTACCAAATAATTGTTATTAAATCTTGACCTCCCGACCTGGCCCTAGTGTCATACATTCAGGGAACGAGCTCGCGTTATATTCTGGGAGGGGTAGTGCGCATAGATACGTCTCGCTTTGGGGAAGTCGAAATTTCTCAAGACGACATTTTGGAGTTTTCAGAAGGCCTACTAGGCTTTGGTCAGCTTCGTCGTTTTGTGGTGCTAGATGATCCGAACGATGAAATTTTTGCCTGGCTTCAATCTTGTGAAAACAAAGACATCGCCTTTCCTATTCTCGAGCCAGAACTATTCAACTCCCAATATAAAATTGAAATTTCAAAAGCAGACCTAGAATCACTGCACCTCGACACGCAGGCGAGTGGCCGGCTGTTTAATATTATCACGATCCCACAAGACCCCACTTTGATGACCGCGAACTTAAAAGCGCCGATTGTGATCAACGTGAAAAAGCGGTTGGCTCGCCAATGTGTGCTTCAGGATAACAATCTGCAGATTCGCGAACCGATTTTCGCGAAACTTCAGGCTCGGGTTGTGCAATTTCCAGAAACACGATTTAAGCCGGATGCCGACCAACTGGGTGCGGTTTCAGTCAAACGATCTCCGGGGCAAGACGCCGAACTTTAAGTCCAGTAGTCTATTGCCGGTTGATGTCCACCGATTTTCAGGTGAAAATATTCTTTCATGACCACAACCGAGCCGACCCGAATTGATAAATACATCCTTCTCGAGAAATTAGCTGTCGGCGGAATGGCCGAAGTTTGGCTTGCGAGTTCCACCCAGGTCAGTGGCATTACCAAATTCGTTGCGATAAAAAAAATCCTGCCCCATTTGGCGAAGGATGCCGACTTTATTCGAATGTTTAAGGGCGAGGCCGCCCTCGTCATGAACCTGTCGCACTCGAACATCGTTTCGATCACCGGGTACTATCAGTCTGAACAAACAAACGAACTTTACCTGGTGATGGATTTCGTCGAAGGTAAAAATCTACGCCAAGTATTGGAAAAAATGAAGGGGACGGATCATGCTTTCTCCCTTTCTCATGTCGTTTACATTATTAAAGAGCTTGCCGCCGGTCTCAGCCATGCTCATCACTCACTCGATGCTGCCACCGGGAGGCCGCTGAATATCATTCATCGCGATATCAGTCCGCAAAACTGTATGATCAGTTTTGATGGAGAGGTCAAAGTCGTCGATTTCGGCATTGCGAAAGCCGAAAATCAGCGCGACAAAACCGAAGTCGGAACTCTTAAAGGGAAATTCGGATACATGAGTCCCGAGCAGGCCGAGGGTCGGGCGATCGATGCCCGTACCGATATTTTTTCGCTCGGAATTATCTTTTGGGAGCTCGTGACAGGTCAGCGGCTATTCACCGGCAAGAATGAGATGACTTTACTAAAGAAGATCACGGAATGCCAAGTTCCAGAAATGAAAGATTTTGTTCCGGATATCAATCCGGAAATTGAGAGAATTATATTGAAAGCGCTTTCGAAAGATCCGGAGCGCCGCTACGTCAATGCCACCTCGCTGCATCGAGAACTGAATAAATTTTTGAATACTTATGATCCTGATTTCACAACTCCAGATTTTGCG
>JAYTDP010000186.1:0-6124 GCA_043735865.1 Bdellovibrionales bacterium | reverse complement strand
CGGTCGAGTTCGGGATTCTTTGGATCCGCTTTTTGCATCTTACGAATTTGGGCTTCGCCATCCGTAAACGCTTGAGCTTCGGCCATCGCAACCACAAGTCTTAATGATGGTCCTTTTTTTGATACTGGAATTTTCAATTCTTTTCCGATAGCCACTACTTTTTCGCGAGCAGCGTGGATTTCGTCCGGCGTCGATTGCGCCGCCTCAATAAGATCAGCGCGTTCGATTGCGACAAAAAATCGTTCGTATCCTGAGAATTCTCCGACCCAGTCGCCTTTTATTGCTGTCGGAATCTTTTCTGGATGCGCGAGTAAATCGTCGGCGACTTTTATTCCTTCAAGTGCGACAGAAGTTCTTTCGTTCGCACTCGAGAGGGCCTCTGCCATATCGGTTCGCCAGACTAACGAACGAGTCGAATTCGGCTCTTTTACAAGAGCATCATGAGCTACAGTTAGGTAATTTGATTTCTTTGACGAATCATTATCAAACTCTTTTTTTGCTGCTCGAACCTTTGCATCTATGGCTTCAATCGGTTCTGGAGTCACTTTAGCAAAGTAAGGAAGACTTTCAGCGTACCGGCCAGCCGAATATAATCGTAGAGCTAAAGTTAAATTTGAATTTGAATCTCCGGCGTCGGCCACCGCTTTCAAAGATGTGATTGATCCTGGAGTCTTTTCAGATTCTTTTAGAAACCCGACGATGGCGTCTAAAGGTTGAAAGTCGACAATCCGCGAGACTTCTTCAAGTTTGGAATTTAAAACGAGAAGGGTCGGGATGCCATTGATCGCAAATTTTGCTTTTAACGGCAGATTTTCGAAGCGGTCGTAATCCATTTTTACTTTTACAAAGTTTTTCGTCGCGTTTTTAAATTCGCGCGTCTCGAAAATTTCATTTTCTAATCGTACACATCCCGGGCACCAACGAGCCGAGAAATCAGCCAAGATGAGAGATTTACTCTTCGCTGCCATTTCTGCAGCAAAGTCGAGGGCGTCTTCATAGAAACCATGCTTATTTAATTTGGGTTTTAATTTCTTTTTCATATCTTTTGATTGAGCGCGTTTCATTTCGGCTCGTGCCACCATGTATTGATTCGCCTCTCCATTGCCGCGAAACTCGACTGTTCGCGGTTCGCAGAAGGTGACCGCATCGTCGCATACAAAAACTGAAGCCTGCGCCAAAGAATAAATTTTAGGTAAAGCAAACGTGATCTTCTGACGAGAAAGGACCAGTGGACTTTCTTTTTTATCATCAATTACGACCCCATTCGGAGCCTTTTCATTAAAATGAAAGCCGGCCTTCAAAGTCGCGACTATCTGATTCTTTATGACTTTGGTTTCGAGGGCCTCAGAAACCAGATTATTATCTGCAAAAGCCCCACGGCCAAAAAATAAGAGAAGAAAAGAAAGCCGAATCATCACTCTAACACCTTTAATAAATATTGAGTGCCGGCGGCGACCGTTCCGCACATAAACCCGCCCCAGCACATATCGACAAGGGCCATCTTTGCCCCGAAGTCTTTAAGTGTTGCATGGTTGGTCATGTCGTAAGTGCCGTAACAGACGAGACCAAAGAGTCCGCCGATCAGAAATGCATCGAGCACAGTACCGTCAAGCCCGAGGCGGGCGTTCACAAAAAATGCGATGCCGATACCAAGACAGACATAAACCACTACGGCCGCCCACCAGACGACCGAGAATCCACCATTTTGGATTCGTCCGATATTCGCGAGCTCACTTAAGTAAAATTTCTTCGCGATAAAGCCAATCCATATGGCGTCCATAAATATGCAGAGCACGGCTGCAATTGCAGCAGCTTTTACAAATGACATAAATCCTCCGGGTTATTTTACGATTAAAATTTCTGATGTCGACGGGCAGACTGCGTTTTCAGGCGCTTCTTTGAACGCAGAGACCCGCATTGAAACTCGTCCGTTTGTAGCGGGCGTAAGGGCTGGCTGATTCGATAGGAGTTGGTAGCGCCCTTGGAAGAGCGTGAAGACATGAATTGGATTCAAATCTGCGACTGGGCCCATATCTAAAATTGCTGTGTAGGTGCACATCGTCGTCGCTCCGGACTTCGATTGATCATGCAAAGGAATATGTGCAATGCGACCGGCGGCAAATGCGCCAAACGAAAACAAAATACACAAAACCGAAAGACTCATCGATGCTAACTTCATAAAACCCCCTAAAGAATAGGGTCATAATAAGCTAGACTGTTGATTTGCCAACAGAAAACTGACGAGCAGGTGCGATGAAAGGCGCAACCGTTGAAACAGACATAAAGACACTTTCCCCCGCTTCTCGATTCCTTCCATAAGAAACTGAAGGGCAAGCGTCGTTTTTCCACTGCCAGGATCACCTTCGAGTAAATAAATTCGATTGCGTGGAAGTCCGCTACTTAATATATGGTCAAGGCCTCCAATTCCGGTTTTAACTAGGTCTACTTTTCCCATTTCGATTACTCCTTTAACCAAAATAGTATTGCCGATTAATTTTGGGTTTCCCAACGCTCGTTTACGATTTTAAAGAAGTTTAATAATAAGCCGCCAAAAACTTTATTTTAATTTAGAGTTTTCAAGTGGTTATATCTCGGATTCGGCCGGCGTTTACGCTCTGCACGCATGTAGTTGGATATTGTGGTAGAATTATGGTTCTGACCACTGTAAGAGTCCCTTAATCATTTATAAGGGGGCTTAGATAATGATGAAACTCGGGGGAATCCTTTTGTTGAGCATGATGCTGACGAATATCCAGAACGCACAGGCGAAGACTTACGAGCGTGTGCCAGATGCCGAAGTGCTTTTGCAATTGTCGTCGCCTGAATCTCCAGCCCGGCTGCCAAATCTTATCAAGCTGCTCTCATGGAATGTTGAAAAAGCCGGAACTAAGCAGCAGTGGAATGCCGATTTTCAGAAACTGGCATCGAAACACGATCTCATTCTCTTGCAAGAGGGAATGGCCGACGATTTTATGCCGAACAAACTTCGCGAAATGCCCGGATTTGAATGGTGGATGGCTCAAGCGTGGCGCGACGAGCAGAAGCACTCGACGGGCGTCATATCTGGGGCGCACGCCAAAAGTGAGCACGTGTGGTTTTTACGAAGCCCGACTTCAGAACCGATTGCGAACACTCCAAAGATGACACTCGCTCAGATTTTTGAGACCGAAAATGGTCGGAAGCTTTTGGTTGTGAATTCGCATGGAATTAATTTTGTTCTCAACCGGGCGTTCAAAATGCAGATGGATGAAATATTCGCTTTCATCGATGAGGGCATTAAGAAGTTTCCGGATCTCCAAGTTATTTTCGCTGGCGATTTCAACACCTGGAACCGCGGCCGCATTCAATATTTAACGGTGAATTTATCGGGCAGGGGTTTTGTCCATGCTCAATTTAAAAACCAGGTTCGAAACCTAGTGCTCGATCATATATTCATTCGCAATTGTGCTATTGTTGATGCTCAGATTTTAAGTGGAGTGAAAACGTCCGATCACTTCCCACTCCGTGCGACCATACAGTGCGCCGAATAGCGCACCGCACAATCTAAAACAGTAAATTTTACATTGACCCCGACTATAGTCGGGTTACGCTTTTTGCGTCACCTAGGGGGGTTACATATGAAACTGTTGTTTCTCGTGCTGTCTTTGTCTGTCGGTACTCAAGCTCATGCCTACACTTTTGAAAAAGACGTAGCTGAAAATATCAAAACTCAGTTCGTTGATGACATGGCGTTCATGACAACGATTCAAGGCAGCGGCGTTTCGAAATTGCACAAGAGCATTTTTGGTGATGTGAGCGGCCCCCAGTATAAGACATTCTTTGAATCTCGAGTGAATACTGTCGGCATGAACGATTGTGGCAGCCCAAATGCCGTCGCATGTGTCATCCCTTGGCTTGGATCAGATCGTATCTGGCTTACTCAGAATTTCGTTAAATTTTCACATCCGCAAGTGTCGCGTTTGATGGTGATCTTTCATGAGTCTCGTCACACTGAGACGAACCACGGTAATTGGTCACACGCGAGTTGCCCGGTGCCGTTCTTAGATCCGAAGGGCCAACCGATGAAAAGCATCTGGACGGGCGCTTCACTTGCGGGCGAACCAGCTTGCGACATCACGCCATACGGTTCTTACGGTTCATCAATGATCCTTCTTAAAAACATTTCGAAATTCTGTTCGAACTGTAATGAAAAAGTGAAAATGGACGCTGGTATTTACGCTGACGATCAATTCGGTCGCGTTATCGATACGAATGCTCGCGCCGAAATCACGAAAGACTTGTATTAAGATGTCAGTGAATTCTCGTGTCCGTTTGGCTCTCGTTGCAGTTCTTATGCTCGTGGGCCTCTTTTTCTTGCAAAATCATCCTCGCTCGCCTTCAGTTGAAGCGAGCAAGGTCGCATTGCCGGATCCAAAAGAGACGGAACACGAGCCTGCACAGAGGCAAATGGCGACGAGTGAAGAGAGCGCTGCTGTGGCCAAAAATATTCAGCCTGTCATTTGGACCCGCGAAGTCGAACTCGTCGATCAAATCATACGCTCAAAAAATGACAATGATCCACGGCTCGATACCGATCTGCGAGTGTTAAGCGAAGAAGCGAAGGTGGCCCTTCGCTCTTACTACTTAAGCAGGCCTGAAGAAGATCGCAACGGCAAAGGGACCGTCCTATTTTTACTCGGCCGAAATTTGAAAGGTCCTGAGGATGTGAAGTTCTTGGCAGACGCTTTAAAAGAAGCTCCATGTCGCAGTCTTGCCAATTGCTCAAGCGAAGCTGTCGTTCTCGATCATCATGAATCGCAACACGACACGAGCCCCGAAGTCACACTTGCGTACCCAAAAGTCGTGACCCTTAATATGTTTGAAAAAGAATTACGTAATCCGGCCCTGACTCGCGAAATGCGTGCCGAAATTTTAGCTTCTATTAAAGCATCCGTGAACAGCGAAGAGCCAGCTGTTTCAAAGCGGGCTGCCGCCATTATCGAAAAAACGCAAAGGCGCTAAATCTCTTCGTTTTACCAGGCCTTGTTTTTGGTTGTATTGTCCGAGTAAGATAGAGATGTGGATGATCCAAATTCAAAAAAATGTTCCGGTATCGTCAAGTGGTACAACGAAAGCAAAGGCTTTGGTTTTATTGAGCAATCCGATGGCCGCGATCTTTTTGTTCACTATAAAGAAGTCCGCGGGAAACTGACTAAAGGCGACACTGTCGAGTATGTTCTCGGTGAGGCGTCACAAGGTCCATGTGCCTGTAAGGTTCGTGTTACACAGTCAGCCGCCCCTGAGGCGAAAACCGAAACTACTGAATAATAAAAAGGCTACGTACGTACGGGCGGATGCCATTAAAGAAATATTCGACTGCGTTCATCATTAAAATTAAACCCATTAAGCGATAAAATACTTTCTGTCCGCTCTCTCCTAAGAAAGCCTGAATCCGCTTTGAACTGACAAGAATAAAAAATGTACTTACCGATACAATGGCGGCCACGAGGATGATTGTACTTTTTTGCCAAAACTCATTGGCTTCTTGAATCATAACGGTGAGGACGGTGATTGTGCCGGGTCCGCAAATAAGTGGGATCGCCAGCGGCGTGATCGCGCGGGTCTTCACGTCTTGCAAGCTGAATTGCTCACTCGCGGTCACCTGCTTCGTTCGAGATTCTTTACCCTGAAGCATGTCGTAGCCCATGATGAAAAACAAAACTCCACCGACCACGCGAAGACCGTCGACTTGAACGTTGAAAAAAGAAAATAAAAACTTGCCGGTGAGAGCAAAAAACATCATTGCGCCAAAGGCCGCGAGCGATGCCCTAAGCGCAATGGCGCGCGCAACCGGTCGTTCGACGCCATCGATCATGCCCATATAAAAGGGCATAGCGCCTAAAGGATTCACTATCGTGAATAGATTTGTGAGCGAGAGTAGAAAGAATGCGATCATTTCTTTTGGCAAGGTGCCTTGATCTTACCGACTTTGGAGAAAATTAAGAAGACTTTTTTAATCGCGAGTCGATTTCGGTCATTTCTTTTTCTAAGAAGTAGGCCGCGTTCTTTTGCTTGTTGCGGGTTTCAAAGATGATCGCCTTTGCCGCTACGTAGTCGCGATTACGAATAAGATAATGGACATAGG
>JAYTDP010000185.1:0-5084 GCA_043735865.1 Bdellovibrionales bacterium | reverse complement strand
CGGGACCTATCGATTGCGGAAGAGTGTCCGGATGATTCGACTTTGCGAATTCCTTATAGATGCGAGACACGTCGGCCGGTTTCGGCGCCTCATTCAATCCAAAATACTGAAATATCTCGATCGGGTTTCGACCTTTGAGTGCTTGATGCATCGTCTTCAAGCGGCTCACATGCTCATCTAAATTTCGCACTAAGCGAGCTTCGTCAAAAACAATCACCCGTCGAATCGCGAGAAAGTGAAGCGCATGAAAGAAAAGATCTTCGCCGTAAGTCGCTTTTGCGAGCAAGTCTTCGAGCGGCGCTTCGGATTTGAAGGCCTCGATTAGACCATCGCAGCCCTTGATCATTGGAAGTCCCATTATATGAACTTGATCTTGATACGCGGGTCCCAAGCGAATCGGATGTCCCTGCCAGACCGAGTAGAACTGTTTCAAATAATCGAGAGGAATATTTCGGACTTGGTCATGAAGGTCATTCATGAAAGCGGAGATGTCGATCGCACTCGCGTCTTCTTTCAATTTGCGATCCGGTACAAAATTAATTTTCAATCGTCGTGAATCGATTAATTTAGCAAGCTCAGTCGTTATTTGTTCTTTTTTAATGAGATTGACGACATGCGGACTCATGAGTCCTTCACCAATCAAATTGCGAATCAAATCACCGGTTTTCTTTTTTGCGGTGTATTCAGAGAGATCGAGCTCAGTGATAAAACCATGGTGAATTAAAAGCTTCTTCGTCATCAGCGCCGTTTTTTCGCTATCTACTTTTAAAATGGCACCCTTTGCGATCGACACACCGAAAATATTTTGATCGGAATCGACGATATTAAGATGGCCCGAACTTTCTGAATCCATCAGAATGCACATTACGAAAGGTAAATCGTAACCGAACATATCTTCAACGTGATCGAGAGCTTTTTTGCGTTCACGAGCTGATGCCGACGGTGCCGCTAAAAGAGCATGAAGATCTACCTTCGGTTTTTCAATAAATACAGAAAGTGTTTTGTCGAGGATGGATAGAACCGCTTCCATATCGAAGGGCTTCGTAAAAAACTCGGTTCCTTCACTGCGCTTCAATGCTTCTTGCGCGAAACCTTTGTCTTTGTAAATACCGCTGATGAAAATGATCGCAGCACCTTCAACTAAGTTTTCACGAAGGCGAACGGCCACGTCGACGCCGTTTCTTCCGGGCAACATACAATCAATCACCAGACCGTGAATCGGTTTTACTTTTGCCAAGCTCTCGGCTTCATCCGGTTTCGCAACTGGAACCGCACGGTATCCGCGACGTTTAATCGCTTCCGCCAATGCTTCACGTTGGGTGACATCGTCTTCGACTATAAGAATATTGATTTCGCTCTTTTGCATGCTAGCTAACGTATCGGAATCTGGAGGAATAATATTAAAGAACCGATTGGGGCGGTGCCCAACTAAAGACTAGGGATTGTGCTTTCTCCAAGCTTCGCCGAGACGCTTCGTCAGTGTCTCAAGATTGAACGGTTTTACGATGTAACCGCTAACGCCGCTAACGGCCGCTTGAATCACGGCCTGCTTCTCGCTTTCAGTCGTAATCATGATGAAAGGCACTTCTTTGAATTTTTCCGAATCGCGTACTTGTTTGAGAAAATCAAGGCCGCTAGGCCCGGGCATATTTAAATCGGAGAGAATGAGGCTGACCGGTGCAGGGCCCTTAGAGGACGCCACCAGCTTCGCATAAGCATCGTTGGCGTCACCCGCCGTTTCAATCTTGAGGAAACCCAATCGCTTGAGATTATCGACAATGATTTGGCGAATATTAATGGAATCATCTACGACTAGAATGCTGGTCTCTTTCGGAAACATATTTAAGATTTGATCAAATGTTTGGTGATTTGTGGAGTCTTATTTTTAAGCCGACAGCTTTTGTTGTACTTCTAAACCGAGGTCAGGGACTTCAATAATCAATTGTGAACCCTTACCAATTTCAGTCGTCATACGCACATTTCCACCGATCGCGTCGGCTTCTGCTTTGACGGCGTTCAGCCCCACACCGCGTCCAGAAAACTCGCCAATGTCAGACCGAGTCGTGAGTCCAGGGTCGAAGACGTGCTGGATTATTTCATCATCGGGAGTGGACTCCCAAACGCCGGAGGCATTGTCGGTCACAAGTTTCGCGCGAATGCGCGCGGCATCGATACCCTGCCCGTCATCCGCCAATGTTATTCGTAACCAGGGCTGTCCGTTCTTCGAGAAGGTTTCGGTCGTTAAGACCAAACGGCCCGTTGGGTCCTTGCCCATCATCTCCCGATCCTCTGGTGACTCGAGCCCATGATCGACGGCATTACGGAAAGCATGAACGAGAGACGAAAATAAATGTTGGTAGTTGTCGAGAAAGAGACGCGTCTCTCCTCCGACAAATTGGATGGGATGCACTTTACGACCTAAGCGAGCCGCCACGTTCATCACAACATCGTTGTAGTGACCTAGTCCTGATACGACAGACTCGCGAAAAAGTTGCTGTTCGAGATAGTTCATGGTTTCTGCGGGAACGGCTTTTGTTTTTAAATGCCGAACAACGCTGTAGAGCGTCTCTTTCTCAATTTCAACTTTTTGTTTTCCACCCATACCGGCCAATTCAAATAGTTCCGAATTTTCTGCTAAA
Organism: Bdellovibrionales bacterium; assembly: GCA_043735865.1. GTDB lineage: Bacteria > Bdellovibrionota > Bdellovibrionia > Bdellovibrionales > UBA1609 > CAYHVK01. The sequence goes on along the minus strand of JAYTDP010000185.1, from coordinate 2,445 downwards.
AACGCGTGATATTCACTCTCTAAATGCGCCAGTGCCTTCACGTATTGCGCGTGGATTTCAGTCGTGAAAACCGTTTCGTTACGTTTCACGGGTTCGATGACTTCTTGAGCTTGACGAGAGGCCAACCAAATTTGTTGAGCCGAGTAAATCCCCGCTTCGCCTTCGAGCGTATGAAGGAGGCGAAAAGAAGTTTCATGATCAAAACTATCCGTGGCAAGAGCCAATTTTCGTGTGTCTTTTAAAACAGTTGGAACCGTGTCGAGAAATGCCGCGAACTGCCGCTTGCTCGTCACAAGTTTGATGATCATACGAGCGTATTTTTTTTCTTTTTCGAGAGCTTGTTGCGCTAAGTATTCGTTCGTCCAATCAGTTGCGACCTGAACGATATTGGCAATTTTAGAGTCGTCCGATCGAATTGGAAAATAATCGAGACGAACGTGGCGATCCTGGCTGTGAGCGTATGCCGAGGGCCCGAGATCTTTCATCGAATCGAACGGAAGTTGCTCCCCGAAAGTCGCTTGTGTCCACATCTTAAAAGATTCGATTTCATTGGGCTTTAATTTGAGTACGTCCCAGATTTTTTTCTGCGCCGGTAGGCTCTCAAGAATGTCTTCGCATGCCTTGGTGTAGAAATCCGAGCATGTGCCCTCGCGATCAAACACGAGGAATCCCTGACCCAAGCTATTCATGATGGCCGCCAACATAATATTGGCGCGTTGAACTTGAGCGGTGCGCTCTTGAACCATTTGCTCGAGGTTTTTCGAGTAGGCTTCGAGCTCTTGAAGCTGTTTGTGATGTTTCGCGTGGAGAGTCTCTTCGAGAGTCACATCGCGAATAACCGCGATCCAGCCCGTTTCTCCGGCCGAATCGACAAATGGCTGAGTCGCCATTTGAACTTTTCCGGTTTTTCCGCCGGCAATGAGATCGAAGTGAACTTCCTGCATAGGAAGAGCGTCGGCCGCGAACAAATTTTCATTGGAGAATTTGGCGAATTCTTGAATCGGCTTGCCTTTTGAAAGGCGGCGGACCGACGATTCAAAAAGTTTTGCCGCAGCTTCATTACAATAAGTGATGCCCTGATCTTTGTTTAACACAAAGACCGCATCTACGAGGGCATCAAAATAACTGTAGTCGACTTGGCTCATTTCACTTTCTATTTTTTCAAAAATTTAAAATATTTGGCTTCGATGACGTCCATTTCCATCACTTCGCCCGTCTCGTCTTTCACTTCAGACGGAGGCTTTACTTCGCCACCATTGAATTGTTTGCCCTCTTCAAAAAGAATCATTTTTTCGTTGCCCGAGCTGTCGCTGTAATAGGGAACATAAAAAGATTCGACTTTTCCGTTCTCTGGCAAAAATCCCGTCACCATATTGATTTGGTCGACAATAACTTTTGGACAGTTCTTAAAGACAACCGGGGATGTATTTGGGGCGGTCCGAATCCATTTCACCCACTCACGAATGCCGCAAGAATTGATTGCCGTCACACCTTCGATATCGACAACGACTTTCCCAGAAGCTGCGCTTAAATCGAGTGCTGTAAATTGGGCATCTTCATCGATGTGTCCCGCAAGGGTCACAACGACATCACTTCCGCTTTGTTGTTTATCTGATTTAGTTAACCCCATGAAATCTCCTTAGTTGCTAAAAATAAAATGTAAGTTTTTGACCATTTGCGCGCGCGACTTGCCGCTACCTTTACGAGGAAGAATGCAGCCGATAATCGTTTTCTTGCCCTTTTCAACTCCGACAAAAAAACTCACGCTTGCATTAAACATCATAAAGCTACCGATCCCGGCTCCGCCCTTACTATCCATATTCATCGATTCAGCCACGCTTGTCGCGTAACACTTTCGAATCCTCTCAAACATTTTTAGAGGATTTAAGGTTCCGTAGTCATCCTCACATAGAACGAGTAAACGCTCTTCGTCTGATGCAACCCACATTTGGCCCGACTTCCCGCCACTCATTGCGACATTTGCCGACTCGCGTGAGACACCTGAAGACGTGTTTTCCATATCGACAAACGGCGCATTGTACACAGCGTTGGTGATCATCTCGTCGGCGATCGTAATAATGTCGGCTCGAAGGCTAAGCGACTTAATCTGTTCATTCAAGATCTGGTCGATGGAGTGCAGCAAACCTTTTTTCTCGCTGGCCTGGCTAAACTTCGCTTTAAACAAAACATGTTTTGAAACACCCGGAATATCATCTGGAGTAAAAACAGCAGCAACTGGATGATCAAAAAAGAGACGCTTGCTGAGGCCAATGCCGTCAGCCGTTGCGACATCCTTTTTGCCGAATGGATGTTGGGATTGAAGTACGTGAGCCACACCGCCATCAATGACGAGAGTGACTACTTCTAGGGGTTCCATAGGGCTGACCAACTTTCTTGCTGCACTCATGCTGCCGCCTCGATGTCGTACTGGCATAAGAAGAGTGT
>JAYTDP010000184.1:0-5074 GCA_043735865.1 Bdellovibrionales bacterium | reverse complement strand
CCCGCTTTCGCGTAAATTTATTTTTTCAGCGCGGCTCGGTTTCAGGTGTGTTTCGCCGCGTCCCCATCGATCCGCCGGATCTCGCGACCCTTGGAGTCCCGTCGATTATTGCTGACGTTGCAAACTATCCGAACGGAATGGTGCTCGTGACCGGCCCGACGGGTTCGGGAAAGACGACGACTATTGCGGCGATCATCGACAAGATTAATCGGGAGCGACGCGGTCATATTCTAACCGTTGAGGATCCGATCGAGTATATTCACCCCCACAAGCAATGTGTGGTGAATCAACGTGAGATATTGAGCGATACTCTCAGCTACAAGGACGCGCTTAAATATATTTTACGTCAAGATCCTGATGTCGTTCTCATTGGAGAGATGCGGGACTTGGATACGATTGAGACCTCTTTGCAGGTCGCCGAAACAGGACACTTGGTATTCGCGACCTTACATACGAACTCGGCGATTCAAACAATGAACCGAATCATCAGCGTTTTCCCGGCCGATCAACAAGAACGCATTCGAAATCAGCTTTCGTTATCTCTCAACGTCATTATATCTCAGCGGCTTATTCCGGCTCTTGGCGGAGGGGTTGTTGCTGCCTGTGAAGTACTTGTCATGAATCCAAGCATTCGAAATCTCATCCGAGAGAATAAACTCCACCAAGTTTATGGAATGATGCAGGTTGGACAAAATAAAACCGGCATGACAACTCTCAATCAGTCTCTTCTCAATTTGGTACTTAAAAGACGGATCGATATTAAAAGCGCATTCGAAGAATCTGCTGATGTCGAAGAACTCGACGGCATGTTAAAGAAAGCGGGCATATAGATGAGCGCATTTTTATTCCAAGCGAAAACGCCGGATGGAAAAATGGTTCGTGGTGAAGTGGCCGCCGCGAGTGAAGCTGAAGCACGTGTTAAAATCCGTGCGCAGCGCCTGACCCCGCTGCAAGTTGTACCGAAAATGAGTGGAGGCGCACGGCCGACAACAGTCGTAAAAGGCGGCGGTAAAATCACGGCGAAAGAATTACAGATATTTACCCGTCAGTTTGCCGTATTAATCGGGTCGGGTGTTCCGGTTGTACAGAGTCTGGAAGCAATGGTTGGACCAGGACGAAGCCCGGCTCTTAACGCAACATTACGCGCGATCATCGTTGAAGTCGGCGAGGGTAAACGGCTAGCTGAATGTTTAAAGAAGCACCCGAAGACTTTCGATACTATGTATACGAACCTTGTGCATGCAGGCGAAGAGTCCGGAAAATTAGATACGATCCTTGAGCGGCTCGCCGTTTACATCGAAAAATCAGTGAAATTAAAAGGTAAGATCAAAGGCGCGATGTTTTACCCGATCGCTGTTTTGAGTGTCTCGTTTCTCGTGATTAGCGGTATATTGTGGTTTGTCATTCCGAAGTTTGTCGAAATTTTCGCGTCGTCGGGGATGAAGTTGCCAGCACTCACTCAGTTCGTGGTCGACATGAGCGAGATTTTTAAAAAGTATTGGTACGTATTTATCGGAACAGCCATTGCAATCCCTATTGGCCTTGGCAAGTACTACGAAACCCTTGATGGCCGAAAGACAATCGATGCACTTCTACTTAAAATTCCGCTGATGGGCGACCTCGTGCGAAAAGGGGCTGTCGCGAGATTCACCCGTACGATGTCGACGATGCTGAGTGCGGGTGTAAAAATCATTGAGTCCATTGATATTGCAGCGGGTGTTACGGGTAATTACGTGATCGAGCAGGTGCTCTTAAGTTGCAAAGAATCAATCAGTAAGGGCCGTTCATTTTCAGAGCCGATAAAAAAATCGAAGCATATCCCGGATATGGTCGGACAAATGATTTCGGTCGGCGAGCAAACGGGTTCTCTCGATTCAATGTTAGATAAAGTTGCTAACTTTTACGAAGAAGAAGTGGAGCAGGCAACTGACGCCATGACGAGCGTTATTGAGCCGATCATGATGATATTCCTCGGTGGAATTATTGCGGTCCTCGTTATCGCCATGTATCTGCCAATCTTCTCGATGGCCGGTGCCGCAGGAGCAGGATAGACCTTTGCATATCGTCGAAGCTAAGGCCGATACACGGCCCTCATTATTTCTATCTGCCGATCTCGCAGTATTAGTCGAGTGGTTGCGTATTCTTATCGTAAGCGTCGCCTTTTTGTTTACCGTTTTATTCCAGGTTCTAGAAAAGGGTTTTATTATTCCCTCGCTCTGGAACAATCTGTATTTCTTTTTTAGCATCAGCCTTATCTTACATTTCACCTTTGCTCTCACCATCGAGCGGGTTGAGTGGCGACGGAATTTTGCACGCGCGGTGGCGGGCGCTGATTTACTTTTAATCGCCGGAAGTTTTGCCACCGTCGGCTACACTCACTCTGTTTTTTTACTGTTCTTTCTCGCGAACATCGTACTGGCCGGTCTCTATTTAGGTTGGACTAGCGCCTTCGTCACAAGTCTAACTTCAGCTGCCATTTTTAATTTCATTTTGGCAGCTAACCCAGAATTTGCGGGCGTCCATTTCAACCAGACGGTAGTTCTATATAATGGCTCATTCCTGCTAATTGGCGTTGTCAGCGGTCTATTGCATACCGAGTTTTATCGCGTCGGTGAAACCCTCGAGGCTCAAAAAGAAGATATCCGAAGTCTTCAGGATATCAATCAACTCATAGTCGACAATATTGGCTCGGGCCTTCTCGTTCTAGACATTAACGGCCGCATTTCGAAGGCAAATCGGGCGGCCGCGAAAATTCTTGGCGACATCGGGCTCAGTGATAAAAAAATCGCGGATGTTATACCAGGATTATTCGATAAGCTTAGCAGTGCCAGCCGAACCGAAGGTTCAATCACGCGATTTGAAATCGGCCACCTGAATTACAATGGCGACAAAATGGTAATTGAAACTTTGGTGTCGCCTCTCATCCGCCGTCCATACGGTTACCAAGGACAAATCATTCTTTTACAAAACTTAACCGAAGTGAAAAATCTTGAGGACTCTCTGAGGCAGCAAGAGAAAATGGCTGCTATCGGTGCCATGGCGGCGGGTATTGCCCACGAAATCCGAAATCCCCTGGCCAGTATCAGCGGCAGCATTCAACTTCTCGCGAGTTCATTGAAGTCCGAAGCCGCAGACGATAAAAAATTGGCCGCTATCATGGTCAAAGAAATCGACCGCCTGAACCGCTTAGTTGCAGAATTTTTAGAGTTTGTGAAACCGCCAATGAAAATCGACGAGCCAGTCAATGTGACAGATCTTCTACAAGAGCTTCTCGGAGTTCTAAAAAATAATCCGCAGCTTTCAAAGTCGGTGCGCCTCGAAGTCGATCTCAAATCAAAAGCTGAGATTTTAGGCGATTACGATAAGTTGAAACAAGCGTTCTTAAATATCATCATGAACGCTTATCAGGCCCTCGAGAAGCAGTCCGACGGACACATTAAGATTGAAACGTCGGAGTCACAGGGTCACGTCGTCGTCAAAGTCACAGATAATGGTTCGGGCATGAGCCGAGAAACCTTATCGCGCATGTTTGTGCCGTTTTTCACGACGAAAACAAAAGGCACCGGACTTGGTCTCGCTATTACTCACAAGATTTTCGAGAGCCACGATGCCGTTTTAAAAGTCGAAAGCGAATTACAGCACGGTACGAAATTTCAAATTGAATTTAAACAGAGGAGAGTATCATGAAGCCCCGTATTCTAGTGGTTGACGACGAAGAGTCGATCCGAGAATTTTTAGAAATTATGTTGAAGAAAGAGGGCTATGAAGTCACTCCGGCCGAAGACGGTCAGGCGGCGCTCGACCTCATGAAAAAGAAAACTTTCGACATGGTCATCTCAGACATGCAGATGCCGAATGTGACGGGGATGGAGCTCCTTAAGAAGGTAAAAGAGCAATCGCCGGATATGGTATTCATGATGATCACGGCCTTTGCTACGACCGAGACCGCCGTTGAAGCAATGAAGATCGGCGCTTTCGATTACATCACGAAGCCTTTTAAAATCGATGAAGTTCGCATCAATATTGCGAACGCCCTTCGCAGTAAGTCTCTTGAGTTTGAAAACAGAACTCTCAAAAAAGAACTCGTAAAAGAGAATGTCTTCCAAAATCTCGTCGGTAATACAGAGCCGATGCACCGAGTATTCGAAATGGTTCGAAGAGTTTCTTCGACTCCGACGAATATTCTCGTTACCGGCGAAAGCGGAACCGGAAAAGAGATGATCGCAAAAGCGATCCATTACAACGGGCCTCTTAAAGAGAAGCCGTTTATCCCGGTCAACTGCGGAGCGATTCCAGAATCACTGATGGAGTCCGAAATGTTCGGTCACAAAAAGGGTTCGTTCACGGGCGCGGTCGTCGATAAAGTCGGTCTTTTTGAAGCCGCCGACGGCGGAACGATCTTCCTCGACGAGGTCGGTGAATTGCCACTCTCGATTCAGGTAAAACTACTTCGAGCGATTCAAGAACGTGTGATTCGCCGCGTGGGTGCGGTCGACGATCTTCATGTGAACGTGCGTATTATTGCGGCAACCAATCGCGATCTCGAAGTGATGGTTTCAGAAGGATCGTTCCGACAGGATTTGTTCTATCGCTTGAACGTTATTAATATCGTGGCTCCTGCGCTTCGCGAGCGTGCAGATGATATTCCAACTTTAGCGGCGCATTTCTTGAAGAAGTATAATGATCGTCTCGGTAAAAATATTACGACAATTAGTACCGAGGCCATGGATCTACTTAAGAAGTATGATTATCCGGGCAACGTGCGTGAGCTCGAAAATATGATCGAAAGAACAGTCGCTTTAGAAAGCGGCTCGACGATATTACCAGAGAGTTTGCCGCCCTTCGTAAATACGCCGACGGGCCGTAAGATGGCATCTTCGCACGAAATTCAAATTACCGACGAGGGGATCGATCTCGATAAGGTCATGGGCCATATTGAGAAAGAACTTCTGGTGAAAGCTATTCATGCCGCGGGTGGTGTTAAAAAACGCGCTGCGAGGCTTTTGGGTATCACCTTCCGATCTATGCGCTATCGTTTTGAGAAATACGGCTTGGGCACGATCAGTGATGACGA
>JAYTDP010000183.1:0-7457 GCA_043735865.1 Bdellovibrionales bacterium | reverse complement strand
CATAACTCGACTTTGGTTTCATTCGCGCAATTGTTCCACCGACGAATTTGCGTGTCGGACCCGGGAATAGAGGCAACGAAATTTGTAAGCTCATTATCGTCGGAGTTCGAAGTACAACCGTTACGATTCACAAATCTATCGACGGTTGTAAGCGTATCCGGATAAGGCCTCAACATTGGATATCCGATTTCGTCGCCGGCATATTTGATCGTGTCGTCGTCGACCGCGTGAATTTGCAGGAGCGAAATAGGTTCTTGGTTTTTACAGTTCGCGGGATCTAAAAAAGTTTGGCCGGCGAAGCTTACGATGGATTTAAATATGCTTCCCTCTTCGCAAGCGAGACGATGGGCCATGAAGGCGCCGTTGGAGTGACCTATGACGAAAACTCGCTTTGGATCTCCATTATATTTCGCGATGGTTTGGCTCACTAAATTTTTCAAGTAAGAGACGTCATCGACATTCGAATGTGCGAAGTCGCAACAGCCATCAGTGGCATTCCAATATCTATTCCCCACCGAATCCATATTTCCGTTCGGGACAATTAAGATAAACTTTCGACTGGTTACGCGCTGACTGAGGCCAAGGTAGAAATCCATGAGTTTGCCGCTGGCCGTGTAGCCATGTAGGAGGAGAATGACAGGCAGGGGCTCTGATTTCGATACGTTCGGAGGATAAAAGATCTGAGCGGGATCGCGACTGGTGCCCGCGCCTGCCGAGGTTGAGAGGGAAGTGAGACACAGAGCTAGGATGACAAAATATTTTTTCATGACTGAGATATAGCGCCCGGTCGAAATACGAGCCAGTTTATGCGACTGACACTTTTAGCGATTTTTGTAAGGTACGAATTCTTTTAAACACTCAATGAAGGATTTTTCTGTCAGAAAGGGTGCAGACATGAGGCCGTGAAGCATAACGTGAATACGTGTGGCGTCTGCTTCGTTTTGAGCGAATTTTGATGTTATTAGCTTTTCGCGATATCTCGTTTCGCAAACTTGAAAGATTGCTTTGTATTCGGCCGAGCGGTGTCGCCAAGTTTGGTAGAACACCGCGAACTCAGGCGTCTCGTCGTATAATTTTCGCGTAATAAGTGCGGATGCGACGAAATCTTTTTGCGCCAGCGATTTTCGCTCTTCAGATAACCCAAAATATTCTTCGCAGATTTCGCGTAGGGCTTGTTCAAGAATTTTCGGCTTCTTCGTTCCGAAATAGAGGTAGATCGTTTGTCGGCTAACGCCACTCTTTCTGGCGAGTTCGGTGACGGTCCACTTTAAGTGACCCTTCACAATTTCGAGTTGGAAAAGACTGCGAATTACTTTTAAGCGAGTTTGAGTTTTGCTCATGGGACGTTGCTTTCTACTCCGCCGGCGCAAGATCAATGCGAGGGAAAAGCGGCTCCGTTTTATTCACAGTGGCACCACTTTCGATGACGCCCCAGCGGCTCAAATCTTCCCACTTGATATCGGCAACGCCGATTACATTATAAAGTTCGCGCATCTTCACCGGCATAATCGGGGAGAGCAAACCCGCCGCGATTCGCAAAGCTTCGAGGGCCACGTAGAGGTTGGTGCCGGCTTCCACGAGATTTGTTTTTGCCGTTTTCCACGGCGCTTTATCTTCTAAGAATTTGTTCGTCTCATTGAGTAGCTGACGAACATGCTCGATGGCCTTGTGTGGTGCCAAATCTAAAACCGACTCTTTTACTTTGGCGGCCGTGGTCGTGGCTGTCTTTATGATATTCTCGGTCACCAAGTCGTATTCAAGCTGCGCCGGCGCTTTTCCATCGAAAAATTTTTGAATTAAATTTGTTGTGCGGCTCAAAAGATTCCCGAGGTTATTAGCCAAATCGCCGTTCACACGTTGAATGATGAGTTCATGAGAGACCGGCGCGTCTTGGCCGAGAGGAATATCATTCACTAAAAAATAGCGAAGTGAATCGGCGCCTATTCGATTGACCCATTCGATAGGATCCATGACGCTGCCTTTAGATTTGCTCATTTTTTCGGAATCTTTATTTAATATCCAACCGTGAGCGAACAACTGTTTTGGTAGAGCAACATGGGCTGAGGTCTCATCCATCGCCATGAGCATTGTTGGCCAGTATACGGTGTGGGTTATCAAAATATCTTTACCCAAAAGATGAGTCGCAACACCGTTAGTCTTTGAATCTGCAGCGCCGCATGAGCCCCACCACTTTTCAAAAGTTTCTCTTTTTTCTGGTTGTTCGAAGCCTTGCGCCGTCGCGTAATTGAGAAGTGCATCAAACCAAACATATGTTACATAATCTTTGTCGAACGGAATTTCGATGCCCCAGCTCAAGCGGCTTTTCGGACGGCTGATGCAGAGGTCGTTGAGGTCTTGTTTTAAAAAGCCGAGGACTTCATTGCGGCGATGATCTGGCTGAATAAACTTTGGATTGGCTTGAATATAATCGACAAGCTTCTGACGGTAAGACCCCATCTTGAAAAAATAATTCTTCTCGGTAATTTTAACCACTTCTTTGCCGGTCGGTGTTTTTCCGTCTATCAATTCTTTTTCGGTGTAGAAAATTTCCTCGCTGACGCAATACCAGCCTTCGTAGGTGGCCGCGTAGATTAATCCCTTGTCAAAAAGTTTTTGCAAGACCGATTGGACAGCTTTTTTATGGAACTCGTCAGTAGTGCGGAAGAAAATATCCTCCTCGATATTGAGCATTTTCCAAACAGAGCGAAAATTTTCTGCCATTTCGTCGCAATGTTCTTGCGGCGTTTTACCGCGCGCCTTTGCCGCTTGTTCGACTTTTTGCCCGTGCTCGTCGACACCGGTGAGAAATTTTGCTTCATGTCCGAAGAGACGATGATACCTCGTAAGAACGTCGGCATTTACGGTGCTGTAAGCAGAACCCAAGTGAGGTTTGTCGTTCACATAATAGATTGGGGTCGTAACGTAAAATTTCATTTATTCGCGCTTTCGTCGTCTTCGAGACCTAGGTGTTTCATCATTTTCGCAACTTGTCGGCGAAGAGTAGGAACTTTAGAAAGGCTCGCTTGAGTCTTGATGGAGGCTTTATAATCTGTCAGTGGATACCCGCCGTATACCCCGGGAACTTTGACGTCGTTGTTCACTCCACTCAGTGGGCCGATTGTTGTACCGCTGACGATCTCGACTTGGCCGTTCACAATTGCGCGCCCGCCGAAAACACAATTATCGCCGACGGTGACCGAGCCCGCGCTGATGAAGCCTGCGGTGACGAGGCAATTTTTGCCCATACGAATGTTGTGTCCGAAATGACAATGATTATCGATTTTCGTTCCGGCTCCGATAATCGAGGGATCATAAGTGCCGCGATCAATACTTACGTTTGCGCCGATGTGCACGTCATCTTCGATGATCGTGGCTCCATTATGCGGAAGACGGTAGTGATTTCCTTTCGCATCGTGCGCATAACCGAAACCGTCTGAGCCAACCGTGCTATTCGGTTTTATTTCACAACGTGCGCCGATACGCACGCTATGACCGACATAAACTTGTGGATGTAGAACCGTGTCGTCGCCGACACTGGAATTTGGTTCGATGACCGTATTGGCTCCGATAAATGCGCGCTCGCCAATCACGACATTTTCATGAAGCACCACGCCGGGAGATAGAATTGCCGTGGCTGCGACTTTTGCCGTGGGATGAACAACCGCGGTTTTATGTACGCGCTCGCCAGCGAAAGCTTGATACAAAAATTTCTGAGGAAAAAATTTTTTATTTACCATTGCCATTGCGAGGTAAACATTCGGGGTCGAGAGAATAGTTTTATTAGATACCGTTCCAGCATTAGCTAATTTTTCGCTCGTGACAATTATGGAGACTGGAGAGTCGAGAAGTTTTTTGAAAATCTGTAAATCAGAAACATAAACGAGTGCCTGTTCTTTAGGCTCATTTTGCGAACAAATATTTGTGGCGGCGCGTTCGGGATCTCCGTGCGCAAGAGAAATCAAACTGGAAAATTCTTTGCAAATCGTTTGGGCGCTCACTTTTGACGTTTCAGACATAGATTTTTTTAAGCTGTTTCGACAGGTGCGGCAACCGAATTCGCCAATGTAGCCAATTGGTCATAGTTGCGGTAATGAGTTCGTTCTTTCTGGTCACAAGGGAGTCTAATCAATGGCAAAAACGGCGAAAGCACTAGAGTCCAAAAAAACACAAGGTCCCACCACAATTGCGGCAAGCACACGCGCCGAGGCGGCTAAAATAAGCGCCGCTCGTATCGAAGCGGCTCAGGCTAATGCCCGATGGGGAGAGCTTTTTAACAAGTCAAAAAAGATTAAACCGCCGTCTTATAGCCTTAAAAGCAGCTATGACCCCGAAGGCCCACTCGAACATCCGAAGCTCGGATGGGGCTATATTCTCTCTAAGAAGAATGATCGCCTTGAAGTTCTTTTCCAGGACGGCATTAAGTATTTGATTTCGAATTACAAGTAAGGCTAGATTAGCCTTCCAAACGCATTTTCGATAAGGGTTTCATGGCAAAAGATGATTTAGCGCAGTTTGAAGGCAAGGTAATCGACGCAGGTGCGGGCGGGCTTTACAAAATCCGTTTAGAGAACCAGGTTGAAATTTCGGCAAAACTTTGCGGTAAAATGCGACAGTTCAATATCCGTGTAGTGGTTGGCGATCGCGTCACTGTTGGCGTATCACCGTACGACCCTTCACATGGCCTCATCATGTACCGACATAAATAATCTATGGCATTTGCTCTTGATTCCCAATTTTTAAAATATGCGCAAACAAAATTAAACGGTGTCAACCAACGGTCAATCGGCGCCGTTCTTGAACTTGCCGCAGACGGTGCGACGGTTCCGTTTATTGCTCGGTACCGCAAAGAAAAAACCGGCAATTTGGATGAAGTTCAAATTCGTCAAGTCATCGACGGATTCGAAACATGGAGAGAAATCGTCAAACGTAAAGAATTCGTGCTCGAAGAGATCGCGAAACAGGGCAGCCTGACAGATGATCTGAAAAAGCAAATCGAATTGTCTTTTGAACTCGCCGAAATTGAAGAGCTGTATCGTCCATTCAAAAAGAAAAAGAAAACCAAAGCGAAGCTAGCTCAAGAGGCCGGTATTGGGCCGTTGGCCGATTGGATCTGGAATTTAGGGCAAGGAACTGAAAAGGATCCGGCATCGCTTGAAGTGAAAGCGAAAGATTTCATCAACCCAGAAAAACAATTTGCGACTTACGAAGAAGTCTTACGTGGGGCTCAACACATTATCGTTGAGAAGCTAGCGAATAATCCCGAGCTTCGTGCGCTTGTACGCGACAACTATTTTACCTCTGGAATCGTCATTTCTGAGAAAACGAAAGAGTTCAAACCGAACTCGAAATTCTCGATGTATGCCGAATTTAAAGAGGCGGTAAAATCGCTTCAGAACAAAAAGTCTTCACATCGCTATTTGGCTCTTCGCCGCGGCTGGACTGAAGGCGAATTGAAAGTTTCGATTCAGGGTGACGACGAATCGCTCGTGAAATCTTTTGAAAATGTAGTTCTTAAAAATAAAGAGAGTCAAGCGACCCAATTTTTAAAGTTATCGGCTAAAACAGCATTTGAGGTTCACGTAGTTCCTTCGGTGACGAATGAAATCCACACGATGCTGAAAGACTTTGCCGATCATCACGCTATCGAAGTTTTTGCTCAGAACGTACGACAAGTTTTAATGGGCAGCCCATTCGGTTCGAAAGTCGTTCTCGGTATTGACCCGGGTTTACGCACAGGTTGCAAAGTTGCGCTCGTTGATAATAGTGGACGATTTATTTCGCACACCGTGCTCCACACCCTCGGCGATGGCGCTATGGAAAAGGGCAAAAAGCTTTTTGAGGAAACTTTAAAAGCGATTAAAATCGAAGCGATTGCTGTTGGTAATGGAACTGCAGGGCGAGAAACTGAGTCATTCGTTCGCAAAGCGCTTAAAGAAATCGGCCGCGAAGAAGTTCCGGTGGTTTTAGTAAATGAATCCGGTGCGAGTGTTTACTCTGCTTCGGATGTTGCGCGCGAAGAATTCCCTGAACTCGATATTACAGTTCGCGGTGCAATTTCGATCGCTCGTCGATTGCAGGATCCGCTTTCTGAACTTGTAAAAATTGAACCTAAGTCTATTGGTGTTGGTCAGTATCAACATGATGTCAGCCAACAATCGCTTAAAAAATCTTTGGAAGCAGTTGTTGAATCTTGCGTGAACACCGTTGGTGTTGACGTCAATACGGCGTCGGTCTCTTTACTTCAGTATGTGGCGGGTATCGGCCCGGGTATCGCGAAAAATATTGTAGAGCATCGCAAAACCAAAGGGCTTTTCCAAGAGCGCGGTGATCTTTTGCAGGTTCCACACTTTTCATCTAAATCTTACGAGCAAGCAGCAGGATTTTTGCGCGTTGCCGGCGGAAAAGTCGCTCTCGATGCAACAGGTATTCATCCTGAGCGTTATCAAGCGGTCCGAGACATGCTGACTGAAACGGGCCTCCCAATATCAAAAGCGATTGGTGGCGATCTTTCAAAATTGAAAGAAGCGCGTCCGAAATGGATCTCGCTCGTCGGCGAATACACTTTTGACGATATCGTAAATGAACTCGAGAAACCGAATCGTGATCCGCGCGATCCGTTTAAGGTATTCCAATTCCGAGAAGATATTCACGAGATCAAAGATCTTAAAGAAAACATGGTCTGCGCAGGTATCGTGACGAATGTTACAAACTTCGGAGCTTTCGTTGATATTGGTGTTCATCAAGACGGTCTCGTGCACATTTCGCACATCTCTCACCAGTTCGTAAGTGATCCGCGCACGGTGGTTCAGCCGGGACAGCAAGTCCAAGTGAAAGTCATTGGCGTCGATCTTGAGAAAAAGCAAATTGCCCTCACAATGCTTCTTGAAGCGAAGCCTGTTGTTGAGCGTGCACCTCGTGAAGCTCGACCTCCACGTGGCGATCGCAAAGATGGCGAAGGCCGCGCACCGAGAGGCGATCGTCCTGCGCGCGGAGAACGGCCACAGCGACCAAAGCGAGAAGAGCCTCCTCCACGCGTATTGACGCCAGAAGAGCTTGAAGCGCGCACGGCTCGATTAGCCGCTGCTAAGTATGCACTTGAACATGGTCAGCCGCCTCGTGAAGAGCGTGCACCTCGCGAGAGAGAAGAGCGCAAGGTTCAGCATCCGGGTGAGCGTAAGCCGAAGGCGTCTCCGCAAGAGCGCAATCGACCGGGAATGCTCGGCAAGTCCGATGGTGGCAATGGCGGCCGCGGCGATCGCGGTCCTCGTCAGGAGCGCGCGCCTCGCGAAATCGAGCGAGATATTCGTGGCGGGCAAAGTCGCGGACATATGGACGGCGATCGCGCAGGTCAACAGAGCCGCAAGCCAGCTGGTGGTTCAGGCGGCGGAGCACCGTTTAATAATCCATTTGCGGCTCTTATTCAGAGCCAAAATAAAAAATAGTCGGACTGCTCGAGT
>JAYTDP010000182.1:0-2015 GCA_043735865.1 Bdellovibrionales bacterium | reverse complement strand
ATTCCATATTGGATATTTTGAACCATATCGAAGAAACCATTCGTACTTCGTGACGAATGAGTGCTGAGCATAATCTGGTACATGCCTTGTGATCCGAATAAACGCATGCCATCAGCATTTACACTGAATTGCGGGCAATAAAATCGACCGTCGGGACGCTTCCCATAAGGCACCGCACACTTGCCGTCCCCCACCAAAAGATTGAGACGGCTTTCACTGTTGCCAGCGCGGCGGCCCAACTGAAAATGAGTCAAATAAGATTCTTGAAAGGCGACGGCGATGACTCCATCAATCCAACCTT
Organism: Bdellovibrionales bacterium; assembly: GCA_043735865.1. GTDB lineage: Bacteria > Bdellovibrionota > Bdellovibrionia > Bdellovibrionales > UBA1609 > CAYHVK01. Next base: position 1,714 of record JAYTDP010000182.1, on the reverse strand, counting down.
GAAGCTCTTCACTCGTATAAGTCCGATTTTCGAGGATGGCTCGTTCGCGATAAAAATCGGTCGCCATCTGCTCAAGAACATCTAAAACATTGTCCGTATACGTTCGGAGCTGATCTGCGCTCGCGACAGGGTCTACGAATTTGTCGCCGTTCAAAGAATAATTCTCATAATAGCGAGCCGCTTTTGCGGCATCACCTATTCCCACCGCCCGGCAGCTCATGCCGATCGCGCCGGGGCCGAGGCCCCATCCAGGATTGGGTTCATAACAAGAAACTGTATTCGCCGTCGATAACAGGAGGCCCAAGGCCCAGGATGCAAAACTCATATGTGTGGAAATCCCCTACCTACAAGCGTAAAGTAAAGACCTTGGACTCGCAAATTTTGTATTGCGGATGGTCTTGGTGACATCTTTCCTCCCGTAGCCTATATTGAATGTGATAACAGTTTAGACGTCTAGTTTTAGGCACTACCTGAAGGGACTTATGGGTTTTTCATTCTGGCATCTCATCATCGTACTCGTAATCGTACTTTTACTCTTCGGTCCAAACCGTCTCCCGACATTGGGCAAATCGATGGGTGAAGCAATTCGTGGCTTTAAAAAAGGTCTCGAAGGAGACGAAATCGACGTGACGGCTCGTAGCGAGCAGTTGAAAAACAGCGCAGCGGCAGAAGCGGCAGCGAAAAAAGAATCAGAAAAAGATAAAGTCTAATTACTCGGCGACGAACAGACACGAACATCCCGAAGGAAGCGGCTTCAGTCCGCTCTCCTCCACCAACATCTCATGCGACATGAATTTTGCTTTTCCGGATTTATTAAATCTCTCGGTCACTTGCCGCGCTTGATTCGTTAACGCCATCGGCGTGTAGCCCGGAGAATGACAAGACAGAAGCATAAATAAAAAATCATCCGACATTAATTTTTCGAGATCTCGCAAAAACGGCATCAGGTGTTCTTCGATATTCCAGATTTCTTTTTTAGGGCCTCTACCGTACGAGGGAGGATCGAGAATAATACCTTGGTACTTGTTCCCGCGGCGGATTTCTCTTTGTACGAATTCTTGCACGTCATCGACAAGCCAGCGAATCGGGGCCTTGCTGAGGCCGCTGAGTTCGGCGTTCTCGCGAGCCCAGTTCACACTCCCCTTCGATGCGTCGACATGGGTGACCTCCGCACCGGCTTGCGCGCAGACCATCGATGAGCCACCGGTGTAAGCGAACAAATTTAAAACTTTGATCGGCGTTTCTGACGATTTCTTACGACCCGCCACGATCTCACGCATTTGAAGCCAATTCGTCTTTTGCTCAGGAAATATCCCCAAATGCCCGAAGCTCGTGAGCTTCATGAGAAATTTCATGCCCGCGACTTCGATTGTCCAAGGCTCTTTGATTTTCGGGTTCTTAATTTTCCAGTCGCCTTCGCCGTCTTTGTAACGTTCGAAGCTCGCGTCAAATTTATTCCATTCGTCGCCATCGAGATCGGGTTCCCAAGTTGCGGATGGAGAAGGGCGAACCAATCGGTAAGGACCGACCACTTCCAGCTTTTGAAAATGTCCCGAATCTAAAAGCTGATACGTTTCAGATGGTGTGCTCATTTTGAATTCTGAACCAATTTGCGTGCGGCTTCGACGATCGCTTGCGCGTCGAGTCCGTGCTTCTTGTAAAGATCGAGAGCCTTGTACGCGCTCTGACCAAATTCACCCTTTACACCGAGAGA
>JAYTDP010000181.1:0-3921 GCA_043735865.1 Bdellovibrionales bacterium | reverse complement strand
AGATGTTTAGCTGACCCGTTTGCTTTTATTTTAGTGTCACGTAACTCAAAACAAGAAAATGGAATCTTACCTTTTGTCGTTTCACGTTTACAGGCGCGCTCGAGCACATCAATCTGTCGTAATCGGTACATCGCAATATCAAAATCTCTCGCGTTCATTGCTGTTTTCATATTTTCGAACCGAAGAGCCACCAACTCATCGTTGATGGACGCAAGGGCCATATGCGAATTCATTATCAGTATCGTGAGGGCTCTTACCAAATTTTTCATGAGATTCCTTGCGACATAAGGTGGAAGAGTGGTCCGAACAAAAGGATCAAAAACGCGGGTAAAAGAAAAAATAATAAAGGAAAAAGGGAAAGCAGGGGGAGCTTCGCTAGAAATTGATCGAGTTCAATTTGAGCGGCGCGCTCGACTTCGACCTTCAAAATTCGAACAGCAGCGAGAATGGGCTCTCCCGCGAGCCCGCGGTTTAAAATTTCCAGTAATGCACGTTCGAATGGAGAGCTGGAACTTTTCGTCACTTGCCGAACATCTAAGCACTGATCATGGGCAACCAGCAGTTCATTCGCGCGCTGGGTAACTACACCCGACATCTCGCGACTGAGCCGCATGATAGCTGAGCGAACGGACTCCCCGGTCTCGAGAAGAAGCTCCAGCTCTAAACAGTACGCAAGAGAGGGCGCTAAACCTTCCATCGATAGTTTCTCCCCATGCGAAACAAAAACGTCTGTCCCAAAATGAATAGGGGTAGAGACAAATAAAAGTACGTGAGCCAATCGGAAATTTTAAAATTGAAATGTAAAAACAAAATCAAACAGACATACAAAAGTCCGACAATCGAGGCTTGTGCACGTGGCTGACTCAAGATCTGTGCCACTTTTGCGCGGAAATGGTCTTCACATTCAATTTTTTTGCGAAAAACCTCGATGCGAGTGACAATTTTCGCCGGTTCGCGATCTAACAATGCGAAAAGGTCGTACATTTGACGCAATCGAGGGTCTTGATGATCAAATTTCTGCTGTTTTTCTATCGCCACGGCAAATTTTTGAATCTCCGCGCCCAATTTCGAGTCTTCAAGTTGAGACTCGACTGACAAACTTTCGCGAAGGCCGCGTCCCACCTTCAGTGACAACAAAACTCGCAAAAGAAATGGACTCAAACGCTTCCGAATCTCTTTTTTCTCGATTTCTCCTCGGAAAATCGCATGCGCTCGTGGCGCGAGTACCGCTGCAAAACTCCACAACAAGAACGCAAAACAAGATTGTTTGATCACCAAAAGTCCTAAAACGATCCAACAAAAGTAAATGGGTACCGCGCGAACATGCAAATCGTGATGTGTTGATCGCAAAATGAGCAGAAGTGACGGTGTAATGACGGAATTGAAGAATAAAACGCGCTCAAAGTGGTTCATGTGCGCACAACAAAGCAAAAGTTGTGCTCATGACCTGGTCTAACGAAAAATTTTGTTTGATTTTCGAAAATGTGTTTGTACACTTGAAGACAGATGGAGCTTCAACAACAACAGATCCCTAGGAGGACCTAATGGCTAAGAAAGCAAAAAAAGCGACAAAGAAAGCTGCTAAGAAAACGACTACTAAGAAACGTAAAGCTACTAAGAAAAAGCGCTAGTACTTTTTAGTACCGTTTTAATTTGAACCCTCGGTGATGAATCGAGGGTTTTTTTATGCCTTTTGTCTCGGAAAACTTGGAAATTCTCTGTCCGGCAAAAAATGGCCGGACGCATTCGGACAAGCGCCGCCAACCCCAAATAATTAGAACATTCTGGCGCGAACGCCTTCATCTTGAAGAAACTTTTTGATCTGCGGACCATCAAGTGGCTCAAGTCTCCAGATCAATTTGTGCATTAACTGAATTGTTTTTTCGCCCTCAGGGCCGCGCAATTTTTGGGTGAAGTAGGCCATATCCGATGAAATAACGGTCAAATTTTTAATTAGGACGTGAAATTCTTTGTTGGAAGCGGTCGCATCGACCTGTTTCAGCAAACTATTTAGGTTTTTGACCAGGTTATTCATCATGTTGATGGTATCAACCACCGAACCTTCGTTCTTATTGAGCATTTCAATGACTTTACCGGCGAGTCCGTAGCTTTGCGAGATCAACTGATCCACGCGAGGGGGATCTTCACCTCGCACAAGTTGTCCTGACTTGAGCTCAGATGCTGCTGACGTGCCCGGGCTGACTTCAATGAACTTTTCCCCGATGACGCCGGCTAGATTGATAAAGAACTGGCTGTCGGAGCGCACGGTCTTCCACGCGTCCTCGCTCACTGTGATCACGACAAGAAGCTTTACCTCTTCACCTTCAGGCATCTTCATGTCGGGCTGGAAGGTAATCGATTTTACTTTTCCGACTTTGATACCCATTACGCGAACCGGGGAACCGACTTCAATTCCACCCGCGTAGTTATACGCGACTTTTACTTCTTTTCCGCTTGAGAACGGATTCACCGCTCCGAGGAGAAATGCAAATGCGAGGATGGCCGCGATGGCGACCCCAAACATTATTCCAACTTTTGCTTCTGGTTTCATAGTAACCCCTTAAATATTTGCGAAAACCCAAGTCAGAACGAAATCAATCACGATGATCGCCACTGATGTCGAAACGACACTCTTTGTTGTGGCAATCCCCACACCTTCAGCGCCGGCTTCACAGCGAAAACCGTAGAAGCAACTGAAGAGTGGAATCACCGCCGAAAAACAAACACCTTTAATAATGGCAAAACCGAAATCGCGAAACTCGACAAATGTCCTCATCGCCATTAAAAATCCGCCCGTCGTATATCCTAGCTTAATTTGGCTGACGAGCATCGCGCAATACAAACACACCAATGTTGAGATGACCGTTAAAAGAAACCCACCTACCACGCACGCAACAAATCGTGGGACTACAAGAAAACGAATCGGATCAATGCCGAGCATATCTAGTGCATCGATTTGTTCGGTTACCTTCATAGAGCTGACTTCGGCGGCTAATCCAGCACCGACACGCGATGTAACGAGAAGTGCGGTCACGACAACGCCCAGTTCCCGAATGATGAGGAGAGCTGCAAATCCCGGCACAAGGGAGTCATTCTGAACTACGAGCTTCATGTGATAAGACGCTTCGATAATTGTGACAACGGCCGCGAAGGTCAGGCAGAAGATCACGATCGGCGCACTTTCAACCGCCATAAAATTGATCTGGCGGGCGATATCTCGCCAGCGATAGGGAGGGACGAAACTTTGGGTCACAGTTTGCGAAGTCATCTGCAGAAAATCACGGGCGGGTTTCAAAGTCATAAACTCCTCGCAAATTCGAGGAGGGAGTCGCCGAAAAAGCTCGTTGCCCAATCGGCCAAGACAATTCCGACCATAGTAGCGACTGCCGTTTGAACAACGGCGCGCCCGACGCCTTTGGCGCCGCCCGATGCGGTGTATCCCTTAAAGGTACAAACCGAAGCGAGAACACACGCAAACACGAAACATTTAAAGAGTCCGCTCCCGATTGACCAAGCAGTTACGATGGTTGGAATGTGACGAACATATTCTTCAGGGTTGATGCCCGAGAATACAAGCCCAAGTAAAAGTCCGCCGAAGATCGACATGAAAAGACCGACAAAGAGTAAGAAGAAGCTCGAGATTACGATCCCTAAGAAACGCGGGAGAATAATTTCTTGAATCGGGTTTGCACCGAGGCATCGGATGGCGTCGATTTGTTCAGTCACTCGCATTGTGCCGAGTTCGGCTGAAGTGAAAGCCCCCACTTTGCCGCTTAACATGAACGCGATGAGAAGAGGGCCGACTTCACGGATGGTACCGCTGGTCGCTAGTCCGCCTAGATACCCGAGTGCACCGAATTCTTTGACCTGAAGAGTAAACTGAATTGTCGTGATTGCGCCGACGAAAAATCCGGCTTGTGC
>JAYTDP010000180.1:0-10029 GCA_043735865.1 Bdellovibrionales bacterium | reverse complement strand
ACCGCCGTCGCAATGGCCGCCCACTTTGGCGCTGGTCGCTGCGAAATTTTAAAAGATGTGGATGGAGTTTTATCAGCTGATCCCAAACTTGTTCCGAATGCGCAATTATTTAAAGCCGTCGATCATGAAACGATGCTGGATATGTGTTTTTGGGGTGCCAAAGTTCTTCACTATCGCTCGGTGGAGTTAGCGTGCATTTGCCAAGTACCACTTTTTATTGGTCGCTCGGATACGTTTACAATCGGTACTGAAGTCATGACAACCGAAAGGTTCAAAATGCTCGAGAATCAAAATATCATGGCCGTAAATTCATTGAATGAGGTCGACCACGTTTTTGTTCGCGCTCCTTCGACAGCCGAAGCTTTCGCGACGCTCGATAAAGAGTTTGAGAAGCACCAACTCCCATGGCCGCAGATTTTGGCGTCAGCATACGATGAGAAAACTCGCGAGTGCCGATATATGTACACGGCCGATCACGAAACTCTTTTAGGCATGCGACAAACTTTCGCCGATCACATGAATATCCGTGTGCAGTTGAAGACTTTGTCGGCAGTAACCGTGACATGTTCGGGTGGAGTGGGCACTGACCTCCTCGCAAAATGCCTCTCAAAATTAGACAAAGAAAATATTGCGGTCGAGAAAATCGTGACCGGTGCTCGATCATTGAGCTTCTTCATCGCACCTGAGCATCGCGAAGCGGCTGTGAGGCTACTGCATGGCTAACACTCCAAAAAGTTACGGGAAAAAGAAAGCCTTACCTAAAAAAGGAAAGAGATACCTATGAAAGAACTGCTGAACTTCCGCGATATCGGTGGCCTTCCCACCAATGACGGCCGCAAAGTAAAACACGGCCGGATTTTTCGTACCGGTAATATCGCGCACATCGACCAGCGTGCCGCTGAACATTTAGCTCAAGATTTAAAAATCAAAGCGTATATCGATTTTCGCAGTCCAACTGAAATCGTGCAGTTTGGTGAGCCGAAAGCTCTTAGCCGTGCCGGCATCGAATGGATTAACATTCATATCGAATCCGAAGATCCCATTTTCAAACTTCTCGAAAAGCCGCTTAAGAAAGATTGGTCGGAGTTTTACACTCGCCTCTTCGACTACAACCTCGAAAGTTGGGCGCGATTTTTAAAAGTGATTCGAGATCTCGACGCGCCAGTCATGTACGGCTGTTTATTCGGCAAAGACCGTACGGGCATCGCCACTTCATTTTTGCTCAGCCATCTCGACGTCAAGCGCGATCACATTTACGAGGATTATTCGAAGACAACGACGGGGCTTTACCCAAACGTCGATCGATTAAAAGTGATTTGGGAGAATTCGACTCTCACCGAGCAAGAACAACTCGAACATTTTATGAAAGCGCATCCCGAGATCATCGAAGATTTCTTGCGCCACTACGACGAGAACTCAAAACCGAAGTTGCGCAAAGTCTTGCACAACCTCGATGAGTTGAGCGCTGACCTTCAAAGCCAGCTGCTGACCAAATAATTAGAACGTTGAAGCGACGTCGAGCTGTGCGCGATCGTAGTTTTCGGTTTTCGTACCAAGACTACCTGTGTTCTTTCCGCTAACGTTACGTTCATTCATGAAGTATGTGAGGCCGACGACTGTGGCGTTACCTACTTGATACTTCGCAACCACTCGGTGGCCGCGTGAATCCGTTTCGCCATTCGCAAAGTCGCTGTCCTTGATCGCACCCAAGACAGCATCTTTTTCCGTTGCGCGATAGCTGTAGCCAACACCCCAGTCGCCGACGTTTTTAGTTTTGCCGTACATGATGCCCGCAAGATAGGCGGTGTTTTCTTTGCTCACTTCGCCATTTTGAGCATAATGCCCATAAACGGTAAGGCCCATTTTCATTGCGTAAGAGACGAAACCTTCGGTGATTTTGTAACCGTTATCGTAAGTGGCCGCAGGTCCAGTGCCAGTCACAGTATTACCTGCCCCGCCAACTCCAAGAACTCCGTAATTCTCAAGTGGCGAGAACGCGTGATAACCCGCACCAACGGTCAAGACGTCATCACCAAGGGCGATATTCATTCCAAGCTGTGCCGAATACTGATTCGTGTCTGAACCGGTCGTCGCGCTCGTGTCGCGTTCGTCGTACCAGTACACTCCACCATTTGCGAAAAGGCTCGAGCCGCTGTCGAACTTCATTTTGTAATTGAGAGTCGTGCCTTCAGGAGCAAGATCTGGATCAAAAATAAGTTCGCTATCGCCCGGTACGTACAAAGTGTTTTTAACCTTACCGCCGAGAATGTCGAGGCTGTTGCTCGCTGTCCAATGCATGTAAGCTTGAGCGATATACACGCCTTTTTCTGTATATCCGTCGTCTAAAGTTTGATTTGCTGAAACTGCTTCGCCAACACCTGAAGCCAATTGCAAAACTGCTTTCAGGTTTTCTTCAACTTGCCCTTCAATTTTCACCCGGGCACGAACGCGTTCACGTTGAGTTGAGCGATCCTTGTCATCTTTATTTATATATTCATGTCGAAGACGAAGATCGCCAGAAACCGTTAAGCGGTCTGACCATTTCATCGGTTGCGCGTCGGGAGTGATGGCCTGCGATTGGGCCTGGGCATGGGCGGCTGAGGACAAGGCAAAGAAAAGCAAAAAAGCAAATCTCATGAGGAGGGCTCCTTAAAGTTAATTATGGCCCATCGTCGAACTTTAAAAAATAACTGTCACGTTAGAGATGCGTTAGGGAGCCGGTAAGCCCAGCTCCCCGTAATATCAAATGCCCAAAAGGTGCCTGGCACCTTTTATGGAGCGGCTACTTTCGTGCAAGTCGCTTGGATCGGTTGGGCCGCAGTACCTTTTTCAGTGTAAGTGCCATTGATTGACAAGTTTGACGCTGAATCAAGAGATACGCTTTGGTTGATAATAGCATCTACTACTGTCGCGCCAGTCGCATCTTTTTCAACATAAGTAGCATCGAGATCAAGCGACAGTGAGTCCGCAGAGCAAGTGTTCGTCACGTTGATGACTGCATCATTACCGTTTTGAACTTTTCCCGCCATTGTACGAGTCAAACCATCGGCTATGAACTGTGAAGTTCCCGATTCGTCGGTCAAAGTGTAAGTTGTCACTCCATTTACTTCTGTTTGAGACATCGACGTTGAAACAGTAGCTCCATTATCGCCCGGGCAAGCATACGTACCTTCAAGATTAGGACATGCGAATGCTGAAGTTGCACCTAAAAGGACAAGTGCGGCTGCTAATACTTTCATCATATTTCTCCCCCTTCGAAATCGAAGGCTGTTTAAATTTAGTACTTGAACCCTAACGGGAGATTTTAAGTAATTCAATTTTTCGCTCCGTTTGCCGAAGCGCTTCCAAATTGTTGCCAAATTCTAACCAACAGAGCAGCGCGACAAAGCTGTACCAAATCGAGACCGTAAATTTCATCGAAAGTGTTGAACGCACTAACTCTGACGTTTCTTTGAAAGTTAACCAAGCTTTACGACGCGTACGGCGGGCACACCATCTGCAATACAAACCTCCACGAACTACGGGGTAAAAAATGAAATCTCTCTTTGCTACATCGTTGCTAGTGTTAAGTGCGACGGCCGCTCATGCTCAAGTGGTCCCGAATCCTATGGGTCCAGAAAGCGCTGCTCGCACGAAGGCTGCTGTCATCTATCAGCGTCTAACCGGAACAAAAATTCCACTCGATGCTCCTATATTAAACCAAATGGAATCGAAGGTTGTAGCTGGCGATGAACTGGGCGCCGCCGAACTGGCGACTGCAGAGCCGGCTTTTCTTAATAATACGGTAAAACAAATGGCGGCACGCATGTCGACTCGGGATGAGTCCTATACGGCTGGCCTCAATGACTTTGTTGCCACTCTAGTTGGAATCGTCCGTGACGATAAGCCAGCCAAAGAAATGCTGACCGGTAACTATATATATGTGCCGACTGCAGCAGTTCAGGCGCTTCCTGCATTCAAACCTCGCGTGGACAGCGATTTCACAACTTCGACTCCCGCTTTGATGGAAGCAAATATGCTCGCTTCAAACCGAGTCTACTCGACAACTGAAGATGTTCGCGCCGATCTCGGTACCGGTCTTCAAATTCGCATGGGCCAACCGATTCTGGTTAAGCCACAAAGAGTTGAAAATGACGTGGTCACTGCCAACACGGTTATCCGCGATAACACAGACCCTGCCGGTCTTTTAACGACTCGTTCATTTACAACTTCGCACGCAGTCGATGGAACAAATCGCCGCATGGTTCAATTCGCATTCCGCCAATTTCTCTGCATCGATATTTTGCAATGGGCCGATGCTTCGGCGTCAGATGCACGCGTCGGTCGTGACGTCGAACGTGCTCCAGGTGGAGATCCTAACTATTTCTTAAAGACTTGCAAAGCGTGTCACTCGGTAATGGATGGCTTCCGCGATGCTTTCTCAAGCCTCGACGTCAACAGCGGCAAAGGTTTCACAAAACAATATTTATTTGACGACCAAGATGATCGCCTGGTTTCAGTGGATGGATCAAAAGTTGCCGCTAAATATACTCGCGGTAGCGGAACTTTCGCCGCCGGTCACATTACGACCGACGCGACTTGGGAAAACTTCGCCAATCAAGGTTCGAATGCAGAGTTCTTCGGCTGGAGAGGTCAAAACACTTCAACCGGCACAGGAGTTCGCGCGTTCGGCGAATTACTCGCAAATTCAGAAGCTTTCTCTCGCTGCATGGTTCAACGAGTGTACCGCTCAGTCTGCCGTCGCGACGTCAGTTCAAATGAAAGTTCATTCCTCGCAGTACAATCGAAAAAATTCGAAACTGATTACAATATGAAAAAGTTATTCCAGCGTGTTGTTGTTAGCTCAGAATGCATCGGTCAATAGGAGACGCACATATGAAACTCGAATTTAAAACAGTTAAAAAATTCTTGATTGCAACTTCGGTCGGAGCGTCTTTCGTGATTCTCGCATTCGGTTGCGGATCAGCCTATCAGACTTCGAATAGCCCTTTGGGCGCTGCGGGTCTCGGTGTCGGGGGCGGAACAGTTCAACCTCCTCTTGGCGATGAACCTCCACCGATGGTGAAGCCTGGCTTTCGTACGGCCTCAATAATTAATTACGATACGGTTCTAGAGTCAATGATCACACAGACTGGGCAAATGCCTTCGGTCAATACCTTAGGTCGCTTTCAAGACCGAATCGGTATGCTTTCAGAAACCGGCGCGGTTACGACGGTCAATAGCTCGGCTCTACAAGGAATCGCCGCTACCGCGAGCGACATTTGCCGAGATTTAGTCGACGTCGAATTTACTGGCGCCACGCCACAGGCGAATCTCCGCTTTTTCAATTCGATTACAGACCGCGGCTCATCGGCTGCATCTCAATTCACCGAGACTGCCACCGCTGAAGTCGTTCGCCGCATGGCTCGCTCATTTTGGCAACGCAATGAAACTCCTGAAGAGCTCGCAATGGTCTCAACGGGAATTCAAGAAGCGTTAACCGCAAATGCCGGAACCAGCTCACGTAATATGGGTCTCTTCGTTTGTACCGCAATGTTATCAACCGTTTCCGCAATCGAACTTTAAAGGAATGTCGTATATGAAATCATCTCAAACGAAAATTTTGCAAAAACAAGCCGAACAACGTGCCGCTGACGTGCAAACGAAAGTCATCGAGCACTTGAAAAAGGATTCGTCGCACAAGATGCCGGTCACACGTCGCGATTTCTTACGTATCGGGGCGATTCAGTCCGCGGCTTTCGTGGCGGCTCCATCTTTTATCGCAATGATGGCGCACATGGGTAACGCAGAAGCAGCAGAGTGTGTTGCCGGCGGCTCGGGCAGCTTATCTTCTTATTTTTCTTTAAATATGCAGGGCGGATGGTCACTCGCGGGGAATTGGGTTCCATTCCAACGAAATGGTGACCCACTCTTGCAATATCGCTCTCTCGGAGTCGCGACAGAGGCACTGCCCAGCGATATTGTGCGCGCCTTTTCGAATGGTGCTCGATTTTTTAAAACAAGTAACGACGTCGGTATGCTCGCCGGAATCAAAAGTGTTCCCGGCGCGACAGCCGCAATGGCGAAAGCCGTGTTCGTCGGAGTTCCAACCGTTAGCATGGATGACTCAAGCGTCAACCGTATGGATCCGTCGGGACTCGTTGCACGCGCCGGACTTTCTGGCTCGGTGTTGCCTCCACTAGGCCTCGGCCGCAGTCGCACTGGTGTGAATCACTATGCTGCTTTGGGTATCAATCCGACTCCACCACTCACGGTTGGAAATTTGAACAGCATTTTTCAAGCTGTTTCATTTGCAGGCTCGGGCGCATCGTCACTCAATGCGGGTCAACAAGAAAGCCTTATGCGACTCGTGAAAAACTTAAGCGATAAACAAGCGGCATCTTTGTCGTCTTTGACCGGCGGCACACAATTCGCGGAACTCATCAATTGCGCGACTGGCACCAACATTTCAAATATCAAAGGCAATATTTCTGAAGCATTAAATTACAAAAACGATCCCACCCTCAATACACTTTGGGGCACACAAGAAAATTTGGGTTCGGTCGTACATAATGTCTTAAAAGGATATTCAGGTTCTGGCGGAATCGACCTCGGCGGTTACGATTACCACGACAGTCTTGACGCAGCGAAACCTGAAAAAACTTTTGAATCAATCCGCGCGACTCAAGACCGCAAAAATTTCGAAGCCGGAGAAATCCTTGGCAAGATGCTCGCGAGTGCTGCCGCTCTAAATAAAAAAATGTTTGTGGCTATTATGTCAGACGGATCCGTTTCGTCCGAAGAAACGGCGACAATTAACAACGTTAGAATTCCAAATGACGCCCGCTCGTGGAATGGCGACTCAGGCAACCGCGGTTGCTTGGCCTTCGTCGCGTTTGATCCTGCTGGTGCCCCGGGTGTCAGCGATCAGCAAATCGGTGGATTCGCCAAAGACGGTACCGTCGATCGCACCTACATCACAGGCATCGATTGTGAGAATGCGGCTCTCGCGATATTCGCGAACTGGGCCAAATTTAGCGGAGACATGGGCCTTTACAATAAAGCTTTACCCGGAAATACCCGATTCAATACGACAACACTGAATGAGGTCGTCAAGATTGGCTAAGTCGAAATCAAATGCATTGGCTATCACAGCTGCCGTTATTCTTTCATTCGCCGCAATCCTTTCGGGCTGCGGAAGTGCTATGGAATCCGGCGCAGGCGTCGGAGGCAGCGGCTCACTCGGCGGAAGTCAGAGTGTTAACTGCGACACGAAATTGATTCCAGCATTTAATCCTTACTACACAGTTCTTAAGCAGCAATGTAATGCCTGCCATGTTCAAGGTGGCCCGGGTAACGGCGCATTCGCTGATGCCAATCTCACCAATGCATTTAATATTTTTAAACAAAAAACAGAATCAAAAGTTTATACGTACGCGATCGATGCGAATCATAAGGCTCCTTTCTCAGGCCCAGAAAATATTCCGCTATTAGATCAACCGAAGCAAATCTGGAATACCGCAATGGTTGCCTACAACGATTGCATGGGCACACCGGGTGGCGGCGGTGGTGGTGGTTCAACTCCACCTCCGGGCGGCGGTACGGTTGCGATCTTCACTCAAAATAGAACTGTGAATTTAGTTGCCGGTGCAGCTGGCATGACTGTCACTTGGCTGCTCGATTCTGAACTAGTGAATGCGAACCCAGATCTTGCGGGCGCAAAATTAACTGCACTTATCGAAGGCAATGGCTCGGTCAACCCATACGTGGTGATTTCAAATATTCAAATCACGGGTGGAACAACCTCTCTTTATGCTCGAAATGTTGGAGTAAAGATTGCCGACACTCTCGTCGCCGCCCCAACAGGCGCGACTTTTTCGACAGCCGAGCGATACATTCCAAAAGCGGCCACTCGCAATTTGGCGAAGAGCGGTGGCGCGATGGTTGTGCCGGTCGCTTCACTTACGAATATTCAAATCGCTTTAGGCTTTGAGAAGTTAGAACAATCAAAACTCGACGGCTTCGTTGTCGATTTCGATCCGCCGACGCATACGCAATTGGTAAGTAACAATGCTCCGGCAATTAAACAGATTTTCAACTTGCGATGTACGAGCTGCCACAATGCCGGCAACGCAAAAGGTGGAGTCGATCTCACCAACTACAACAGCATCTTTGGTCGCGAAGTTATTCCTTTCGATCCAGAGAGAAGTTTAATTTTCAACGCAATTGCAACAGGTGCAATGCCACCAACCGGCGCATTACCAACGGCCGAAAAAGATTCGGTGCGATTTTGGATTCTCGACGGCGCGCCGAGATAACTTAACGAATGTCGAAGACTTCGTTGCTTTCAATCAAAGGTAGATCGCCGTCCGTCCCCTCAAAACAAAGGAGTTTTACACCCGACCGTCCGCAACCTTTTAGTAGGGCAGTTTTACCTTGCCTATCGATATTTAGCGGATAAAGCTCGTCAAACTTTGCATTCGTAGCCACGGTATAATTGCTTCCGGTAAGTAGGTCCAACCCCTTCGTATAATAACCACCACCGTCGAATCCCTGAATGTAAATGGCATTCAAACTCGGGCCCGTCCAAATTCGACGAACACCCGTATAACCGTAATTTTGCAGAACCCCATTTACTAAACAACGAACGCGTCCGTCAGCGACAGAGCAAATGAGCCCAGCTGTAATAATACTGCTGGCAGTTTGAGTCGGATCAGAAATCGGCAAGCGAACAATCGCAACTGACGTGTTATCCATCCCGAGCCCGACAACCTCCTGAGCGACAAGATCATTTTTCCAGCAGAAAACTCGACCGCTTTTTATGGCGCACACAAGACTAATTACCTCGACAGATAAGTCCTGAATATCTCCGGGCGGCAAGTTTACTTTTTGAAATACAGCCGGAGGTGCTGATAATAAATTATTTTGGCAGTAAACTTCGTTCATCGCAGAATAGCAGGAAATTTGATTTGCCGGCACCTCCACAGGCGCAATGATTTCGGTTGCGACCGCAGGTATAGTTTGGTTTGCGATCAAGACTTGCGTCTTTGAAAAGTAATTTCGCACTGTCGAAGTATTTGCAGTCGAAATTGCTTCACTACCCGCAGGAAGCTCCGTCGTATCATTGGGGCTTATAGTGCCAAAAAATATGTTAGCAATAGTAAAAGTTTCCGGAGCGAAACTTGAATTGTAGAAATTAAAAACGCGCTGCCGGAAATTATGGTTCGACTGCATAAGAAGCGAGCCCGGAGAACTTTTAGTTACGTCCGCAAAATGACGTTTGTACGCAGTTAACAAAACTTTATTCGAATCTTCTCCACCAACCTTCACACTGATCTCTTGCTGAAACAGATGTTCACTTCGGAAAAAAAGAGATATCGGCAGGTTATCTGTCGTAAACTTTCTGTTTTTAACTGTCTCACCCTCGCACGAGGGATCAAGAAAAAGGAAAGCCGAAAGGTTTGTCGCAAATTCGACGCTTTGAGGAGTTGCAGGCTGAATGAGTAACTCTATTTTTATTTCGGCACACGAACTTACCGGAACATGTGAAGGCGCAGTCATTCGGCTCGATAACGGCTTCAAAACGCCACCATTACTAAGGGATGTCGCCTGCCCCGAAACCGCTTCAAATCCATTCGAGCCGCAGTTTTGAAAGCCGATCGCAACAAAAGCAATAGCCACGATAATGGCCGCAATTTTCACTTTCACAACATCCCCCGACGTACCGATTCCCTAAACTATACGTATTAAAAACGTCCGCTCTAAGTGGTTTCGTCAGGCACGTAATGGCCGAGACTTTAGGCAAGAAACGCGTATCAGATTGAAACAGTAGTAATGGGCCTTGATCGAGATATAGACCTGCCGCCAATTATCTGCAGTGTAATGTGACCTTCGTTTGACCAAGGACTTCTTCATCACTAGACACCGAGTATTGCCATCGCACCCAACTCACTTTGCCACTGCGGGGGACTATCAAGCGGGCATCGTAATAGGATTGGTCGCCCTCTTCGCCGATGATGTCATATATTCTCACGCGCGCATTTTCCGAAA
>JAYTDP010000179.1:0-1894 GCA_043735865.1 Bdellovibrionales bacterium | reverse complement strand
ACAAAATTAAAACTTGTCACTTTAAAGGACGCCGACGCGAACGATGTTATTCGCCATTCGGCCGCTCACGTTTTAGCTCAGGCCGTTCAAGAAATTTGGCCCGAAGTGAAAGTGACGATCGGTCCGGTGATTGAAAACGGATTTTTCTACGACTTCGATGCCCCTCATCCTTTCAAACCCGAAGATTTAGAAAAAATCGAAGCGAAGATGAAAGAGGTCATTAAGCGAGACCTCGAAATTACGAAAGTGGATGTGTCTTCAAAAGAAGCGGTCGAAACTTTCAAAAAATTAGGCGAGAATTATAAGGCCGAAATTATTTCCGACTTAAAACAAGATAGCGTCAGCATTTATCATCAAGGAAATTGGTTCGACCTTTGCCGTGGGCCTCACGTTCAACGTCTCGGTCAAATCAAAGCGGTTAAAGTTTTGAGTCAGGCAGGAGCCTACTGGCGCGGCGACGAAACGAAGCCAATGCTTCAACGTATTTATGCGACTGCTTTTACATCTCAAGAAGCGCTCGACGAATATCTTCATAATTTAGAAGAGGCGAAGAAGCGCGATCACCGTAAGCTTGGAAAAGATCTCAATCTCTTCGCATTTCACCAGTGGGCGCCGGGATCTCCTTTTTACACTCAACATGGCGCGACTATTCACAATGAGCTTCAGTCTTTCATTCGCGATCGCTACTTTGAAAACGGCTATAGCGAAGTCATTACTCCGCAAATTTACGACGTCGACCTCTATCATAAGTCAGGTCACTACGAAAATTACCGAGAGAACATGTATTTCACGAAAATCGATGAACGCGATTTTAGCGTGAAGCCAATGAACTGCCCGGGGCACTGTTTGCTCTATGCGAATGACCACAAGTCGTATCGCGATCTGCCTTGGCGGGTTGCGGATTTTGGCAGACTCCACCGCTATGAGCGGTCAGGGGCGATGCATGGCATGACACGAGTTCGTTCTTTCAGCCAAGATGATGCGCATATTTTCTGCACTGTCGATCAGATCCAATCTGAAATCGAAGGCTTCATGAAGTTCTTGGGCGACGTCTACCAAACTCTCGGCATGACCGAGTATCACGTGTTTTTCTCAACGCGTCCTGAAAAGCGAATGGGTACCGACGAAATTTGGGATAAAGCCGAAGGCGCACTTCAAAAAGCACTCGAACTTTTGAAGATTCCGTTCACGATTAATAAAGGTGACGGCGCATTTTACGGCCCAAAACTCGACGTCATGTTCATTGATGCGATTAAACGCCCTTGGCAGCTCGGCACACTTCAAGTTGATTTTAATATGCCACTCGCATTTAACCTTGGTTATATCGGCGAAGATAATGCGAGCCATGCGCCCGTCATGCTCCACCGTGCGATTCTCGGATCGTTTGAACGTTTTATTGGAGTTTATCTTGAGCATACTGCGGGAGCACTCGCTACGTGGCTTGCACCTGTGCAAGTTCGTATTTTGAATGTCACGGACTCCCAGCTCGATTATTGCAAGCATCTCGAACAAGAGTTGAAGAAGCGCAAAATTCGCGTTCACTTCGACGGTCGATCGGAGAAGCTCGGCTTTAAAATTCGAGAAGCGCAAATGCAAAAGGTCCCGTATATGCTCATCATCGGCGATAAAGAAAAAGACTCGGATACGGTTTCGATCCGTTTGCGCAATGGCCAAAATGTAAATGCAATTAAAAAAGCTGATTTTATCGAATCAGTTGTGAATGAAGTGAAGACCCGAAAGCTCCAAAGTTCCTACTGGGATGACAATTTTGTTAATCCAGAAACCGCAAAGCAAGCGGCTCAGAACCCAAAGGCTAAAAACAACCCCCCACAAGGAGACGCCAGATAAAACCGTTCAATCCACCGCCAAGAGGCCCTAAGGGACCACGAGCCGG
>JAYTDP010000178.1:0-9236 GCA_043735865.1 Bdellovibrionales bacterium | reverse complement strand
GAGCTCTTTAACTAAATGCGCCGGTCGCTCGACGACTTCGCCAGCGGCAATTTGATTCACCAGATCTTCAGGAAGCCTACGAATAGCCATGTTTAAGGGATAGAACGAAAGTACATCATTGGCGAGAGCAAACCTTGGTTACCTAAAATTTGACTTGGAACGCAACAGCAAAGCCGGGATAAGACTCTGCCTCCAGATAGTACCGAACGTCGGCACGCAGGATATATTTCGGTGTGAATGCATATGCAGCACCAAGCTCGCCAGCGGCGCCAATCGAGAGCTCCTGAGAATCCAGAGCTTTTTTATTTGGATTGTTTTTGAGCACGACATCGAAGCGACTGTACCGATAGGCCAACCCAAGGCCGTAATAAATCATGAAATGCTTCGTCTCCATGGCGGGCAAGACAGCCATAGCATGGCCTAAGAGCATAAATCCACTTGCAGACTGATAGTACTTGGTAAATTCAGTCGGTAAAGCCGACGTGACATTCAATTCGAGATCGAGCGGAAGCCCTCCCAGCAGATCACCCGGCCCAGTCATTTTTATGCCGAATGTGGTGATGTTACCAGCAACCGATTTTTTCGCGATTTCTTCGGCATAAGTGTATTGTGCAACTGAAGCGCCGAGATAACGAGTCAGGTAGAGTCCGACTCCGTTGATTGAAGGCTCTTGAGGAGTTTCGCTCTCAATATCCGGTTGAATCTGCGTCGGATCATTTGGGTCGACCTCATCTTCGGATTTGGTGACCGGGCGACGGCTATCAGGTCGAGCCGATTTACCCGAAATTTGAACATCCACGTCAGTGATATATCCAAAAACGCCTCTGCGAACCCGCATTTTATAGAATGCGCCGAGCCCGCCTGCCCCTTTATATAATTTTCTGGAAACGAAAACATTCTTTCCACGATCAAGATAATCCATCACCGGGGAATCAAAATTAGCTAGTTCGTAAACAGCTGCGCCGTCGACAACAACGATCGCATTTTGACCACTATCTTTATTCTTTGAGGCTGATGGGCGAACTTGTTGTGCAAAAAGTGGGGAAGAAAAAAGGCTAAGCGCTAGAAAAGCTGCCATCCATGAACTTAGAAATTTTGCTTTCGTAATCGCCATACTTGGTGCAATGCCTCTAGAATAATAGCGAGGGACATCTTTGAAACACCCTCCCGCCTTTCTTCAAAGATTATTGGAACCTCAATAGCGGCAAAATTCAACCTTAAAGCCCGAAGTTTCATCTCAATTTGAAAACTATAACCCTGCGAATGGCAGGCTTTAAAATTCATCTTTTCTAAGGCCCGGCGGCTCCATCCATTGAAACCGCCTGTCCAATCGCGAACCGAGCCCCGTAGAAGGACTGAAGCATACGAATTTCCGCCCCAACTTAAAAGCCGGCGGTACCATTCCCAATTACGAACTTCTCCACCGGGCGCACGGCGCGATCCCACAACAACGTCATTTTTCAAAAGCCCTTTTAAGATTTGATCGAGATCATCGGGTCGATGAGAACCGTCGGCGTCCATCTGCACAAAGAAGTCGTAGTTGCGGGCGAGACCCCATTCAAATCCGGCGATGTAGGCCCGCCCCAAACCTTCTTTTTTCTCCCGAACAAAAAGATGAAGGGATGGATATCGAGGTTGCAAATCGCGCACTATTTGGGCGGTTCCATCAGGAGAATTATCATCGACGACAACAATTGAGACTTCAGGCTGCGCTTTTAAAACTTCTGTCACATGACGAACGATGTTTGCCCGTTCTTGATACGTCGGGACAATAATCAGATATGCAGGGCTCGGCTTCATTAAACTTGCTTCGAAAGTAAACCGGAAGATTTTGGCTTCGCAGTTTCGTCTCTGTCCCCGTTAACAACTGAAGGCAAAAATTGAAATGGATTGTTCGCTTTTAGCAGGTGTCCGCCGGTCGATTTCACTTCATCGAGTTTTGTCTTCACTCTTAATGAAGCTTCCGCTCGATTCCGTTTGTAAAGAAGCGGATCAAAAGCGCAGTGAGGACACGGCAGAGTCAGGCGCCATCGCAAATGTACGAAGACTTCGGCAAACATGGCCAAAGCTGCAAAGATAACGATGACTCTCGGGTCAAATGTACTCCACAGTAGAATCATGAAGACGGCTGAGACGACTGCGCAGAGCAAGACATTAGTCCAGCCAATGTGCTTTTGAGTGCAAACGTTACGCTCGAGACGACAAAATGCGCAGTAAACTTTCTTAAAAACATTGGCCATGTGTCTATTGTAATGAGAGTTCTGTCTTTTCGTAAGACGAGTTTTTTGATTTTACGATCTTTTTTGATAGGATGAACATATGACCAAACAAACCGTTTTTGCGTTACTCATAAGCCTTTCTTTTGTCCAGGTTGCGTCGGTTCGAAGTGCTCAAGCCTCCGACGACTATTCGAGCTATGACGATATCGTTCGCGACCTGAAAGCCTCAGAGATATCGACCGCCGTCCTATCCGGCCCGTCGTCGGATTTCGAATCCATTCAGATTTACGCGGGCACGGGATTTGTGACTAGCCATGCGAGCTTACGGACGCCGGGTCCATTACCCGAATCCGCGTCTCTCAATGGCTTCGAAGTCTTTATGGGTATCGATCTATTCTCCCACAATTGGATAGCCGAAGGCGCGGCGCGGTCTTTCAATCCTGAAAGCTTCGCCGGAACAAAAATGGGGCTTCGCGAATTCGATCTCAAAGTTATTCATCGTGAGCAAATCAGCCGCGTAATGTATTGGCGAGCAGGATTCGGAGTCGCGGCTCGCTATATTTCTTTCGACCAAAAACCTGAGGGGCTGAACGCCTCCTACACGACCCCCGCTTCGATCTTTCTCCTCGGACTCGGTGCCCAATTTAATTCCAACTTGTCTTTAGGCGCCGACTTCAACTACCGTACTGCTTTGATAACCGACACCATTGATAAGAATGCCGTCGACGGAAACATCCGTCTGACTGGGACATTCTAAGCAACATAAAGTTCACGGAGACCAAATGACTTTCGCTCGAGATGTGCAACAAGGATTATCGCCCTATCGAGCGAAACTAAACGATTGCGTCGCGACCCTTTTTCGCTATTTGCGTAATCCGGTTCAGGCGATGCGAACGCTTCCCGATTGGGATTGGGTACAACTGGGCGCATTCCACGGCGCGATCGCTGCAACATGCGGAGTTGCTTCGGGACTTATCACCTTGCGGATTTCAAAAACAATTTCTGGGCTTATCGTATTCCCGATTTCAACAACCATTCTCGTCATGATCGTTTCGGGATTTTTTTATTATACTTTTCTGTTCGTCTTTGGCCGAGAACTTTCGTTTCGTAAACTTGTAACGGTCGTCGTGTTCGCGAACATCCCGAATCTCGTGTTGTCGATTGCAGCCGGATACCTGCCACCCATGGCAATCGTTGCGACCGGTGTGGCTTCGTCACTTCTCATAGTCGGACTCGTTGAACTCACAGACGTCGGCCGAAAGAGCATTATGAAACTGGTAGGACTTCTGTTCGGCCTCTATTGTGTCTTTTGGATTTATGGAGCCATTTCCTCGTCACGAGAAAAAAATTCGATGAAAGATATGGCCACACCTGAGAGCTTGGATATTCTCGAAAAAGAAATGCGCACGGAAGAATAGGGACCAGCCATGAGCGATATTTTCGAAGACCTTGCGAATGTCATTGGCGCTATAAAATCAGACCCAAAATTAAGAACCGCTTTTGTTCAGGCTTTGCAGTTCGGTGCGAGCACGCAGCAGGTGCGTGCTTCAGCTCTACTCGATAGACTAGTTAAAATGGGCGCGCCAGATGAAGTGAAAAACTTTGTGCGATTACTAGGGAACGAGAAGCTCGCCAACAAGATTCGGGTCGCTCTCGAATCCGATTAGCGCCCGGTACTACCGAATCCACCCGCACCACGCGCGGTTGAATCCAGTTCGTTGACCTCAACAAACGACGCCTGAACAACCGGACATAACACAAGCTGCGCAATTCGGTCTTGGTCGTTGATGGTCAGCGTTTTTTCGCCAAGGTTTATCAATATGATTTTTACTTCGCCACGATAGTCGGCGTCGATAGTGCCCGGAGTATTGAGTAACGAAACGCCATCTTTAATCGCCCACCCACTACGTGGTCGTGCCTGAATTTCGTAGCCCGCCGGAATTGCAAATGACAGACCTGTCGGCACCAGGATTCTTTGCCCTGGCATAACTTCGATCGGCTGATCGAGTTGTGCGCGAACATCAACTCCACTTGCATGAAATGTCTGGTATTTCGGCAATTCACCTTTGAAATTTTCGAGCTTCTTTACTTGAACTGGTATTTTTTGAAATTCCGATTTAGTTGCCTCAACTGGTGACGGCGTAGTCACTTCCACTGTGGAAGTGGGGATATTTTCGCCTGACCCAGCTGTCTGCGAATCACCTCTGGAAGCCCCTGCTTGTGAACCGTTGGTCGCGCTTACGCCAGCGGCCTTGAATTCGGCTGCAGCTGCGGCACCGGCAGCAGCATACTGTTGCGCCACTTTTAGCCCCTGCTTCAGGCTTTCTTTCATGATGATGTCTAGGGTGCTCGAGACTTTGCGGATGTTTTCTTCGCGCTGATGCTTTTCCATCAAGTTGTTTTCGACGAATTTTTCAACTGCACCGGCAAAAAGTTTGATTTTATCGCTGATTTGCTTGTCCATACCCACCTCGTGACAATTTCATACCGATTAGCGGGAAATTTGTCGACTGCTATGAAATATGCTTCTCGAGCTCCCGGGTCACTTTATCTTCATTACAGTCGCCCATGACGAGAAGCCCCAGCTTTTCGAGGTCAAAGTAGCGTTTAACGAACGTATGCACATCCTCTTGGGATACAGCCTCAAGATCACGCAAAGTATTGTCGACTTGGCGTGGCTGGCCAAATGTAATTTCATTCAGCGCGATGGAGTTCATCCGGTTATCGACATCATCACATTCGAGAATGTAGCTTCCCATGACCTGACGCTTGAAAAAATCGAGCTCACTAGCAGACAAACCCTTTTTGAAAAGCGTTTCTAATTCTTTTAAAATAATGCCTTTTACTTTTGATAAGTGCTGCGAAGAAGTTCCAGCGTAAAGCATGAAGAGCCCGCAATCATCAAACGGTTGGAGATGGCTATAAACCGAATAAGAAAGTCCGGCTTTTTCTCGAACCTTTTGGTAAAGACGCGATGTCATCCCGCCGCCAACCGCTGCATTGACAATATAAGCCGCGTATCGAAGTTCATCTTTGATCGAGCAGCTTGGGGTCGCCATCAAGAAGTGCACCTGCTCACCCGGTCGATTGTAAGCTTTAGCGAAGCTTTTAAACACCGGTCGCTTACGGGGCCCATGAGTGAACGTTTTCTTGCGCGCACGCAGAGTGCGACTAATGACATCGACCACTTGAGCGTGATCCACATGTCCCGCGACAGACACAATCATATTTTGGCCGTGATAGCGACGGCTGTAAAAATCGTAAATCTTGCCACGAGTAATCTGCGACAATGTTTTCTGCGTGCCTAATATCGAGCGAGCGATGTCGCTCCCCTTATAAACATTTTCGAAAAATACATCGTAAATGTGTTCGTCGACCTGATCGCCAGCCATTTTGATTTCTTGAATAATGACTTCACGTTCTTTCTTCAAGTCATTGAGATCAAAGGTCGCATTACTCATAAGATCAGTTAGAACGTCGAGCGCAAGCGGCAGATGTTCTTTAAGAGTTGTGGAATGAAAGCAGGTCTGCTCGCGTGTGGTGTAGGCATTTAAATCGCCACCGACAGCCTCAAGAGACTTCACAATTTCGTACGCATCGCGAGTCTCAGTGCCTTTGAAGACCATGTGCTCAACGAAATGCGCCGCACCTGAGATGTCCTCAGGCTCGTCACGTGTACCTAAATCTAACATGATCCCCGAGGTGACCCCTCGGCAGTAGGGATGGTGCTCGGTTACAATCCGAACACCGTTATCTAAGACAGTCTTATTAAAAATCGGCTCGTACTCGAAAGTCTTCACCGATTAATTTAAGCACTAATTCTGTGGACGGTCGAGCAATGCTTTACGCGAAAGCTTGATTCGGCCCGAACGGTCGACCTCAAGAACTTTTACGTCAATGACATCGCCTTCGTTCAAGACATCCGTCACCTGACGAATGCGCTCGTGCGAAATTTCAGAGATATGAAGGAGTCCGCTCGTATTCGGCAGGACCTCTACAAAGGCACCGAAATCGGCGATCTTTACCACTTTACCACTGTAGATCTTGCCGACTTCCGGCTCAGCTACGATGTCCATGATAATTTGAATCGCTTTTTTAGCGGCAACCGGATCTGTCGAAGCAATATGGATCTTACCGTCGTCCTCGATATTAATCTTAACGCCGGTTTGTTCGATGATGCTCTTAATGACTTTTCCGCCCGCGCCGATAACTTCACGCACTTTATCTGGACGAATCTGGATCGTCTCGATACGTGGAGCATATTCGCTGATGCTGCCCTTATGAACTTTGATCGTCTTTTCCATCTCGTTCAAAATATGAATCCGGCCGTCTTTCGCTTGCGCGAGGGCCTTTTCAATAATTTCGAAAGTGAGGCTGTCGATTTTGATATCCATCTGAAGTGCCGTAATACCTTCGCGTGTACCCGCAACTTTGAAATCCATATCTCCAAGATGATCTTCATCACCCAAGATATCAGTCAAAACTGCGTAGTTTGCGCCGTCAGTGATCAGCCCCATTGCGATACCCGCAACATTGCCCTTAAGCGGAACACCGGCATCTAACATCGCCATAGTTCCTGAGCAAACTGTACCCATCGAGCTTGAACCGTTCGATTCAAGAACTTCAGATACCACGCGAATTACATATGGGAATTTCGCATAGTCCGGAAGAACCTGCGCGAGCGCACGCTCTGCCAAAGCTCCGTGCCCGATTTCACGACGTGATTGACCACCCATGCGGCCAGTTTCACCGACCGAATATGGAGGGAAGTTATAATGGAGAAGAAATCGGCGAAGGAGCATGCCTTGAAGTGAATCAATTTTTTGCTCGTCGTCGCCCGTACCAAGAGTTACGGCACCCAATACTTGCGTTTCACCGCGAGTAAAGAGGCCCGATCCGTGAACGCGCGGAAGAAGAGCAACTTCAGTCGAAATCGGACGAACCGTTTTCACATCGCGACCATCAAGACGTACTTTGTCCTGAAGAACCATGCGGCGAGCTTCTTTGTATTTTACGTCTTCAAATAATTTGCCGAGCTCTTTTTCGCGTTTTCCTTGTTCTTCTTTTGGAAGTTTAGAAACAAGTTGTGCTTTTGCCGCATCCATCGCTTCATCCAACTTGTTGTAGCGGTTCGCTTTTACTTTTTCTGCGAATGCTGCATTCACGCCTGGAGTCAGAATTTTCTCGGCTGCCGTTTTAAAATCAGCATCGATGACTGCAGGACTAAATGCGCGCTTCGGAAGATTTCCGCACATCTGACGAAGTTCATCTTGGGCTGCTAATGCGGGAGTAAATGCTGCGTGACCGAATTTGAGTGCAGCCAATACGTCTGCTTCACTCACAAATTGCGACTCGCCCTCAACCATCAAAATACCGTTTTTAGTTCCTGAAACGACGACTTCAAGGTCTGACTTTTCAAGCTGTTCGAATGTTGGGTTCGCGATGAATTGTCCGTCGACACGACCAACAGTTACAGTCGCAATTGGTCCACTGAATGGAATATCGCTGATGTGAAAAGCAGCCGAAGCTCCGATCGTTGCCAAATGTTTGATTGGATAAAGACCGTCGTAACTAAGAACTGTCGCAACAACTTGGGTTTCGCTGTTGTAACCTTCAGGGAAGCACGGACGCAAAGGGCGATCCATCATGCGGGCGCTTAAGACTGAATCATTAGTCGGTTTACCTTCACGCTTGAAATATCCGCCCGGGATTTTACCCGTCGAATAAAAACGCTCAACATATTCAACCGTCATCGGGAAGAAATCTTTGTCGCTCTTGCTTGAGTCAGATACCACCGTTACGAGAACGACGTTATCGCCGCAGGTAACGAGAGCTGAACCGTTCGCTTGTTTCGCAAGACGACCGGTTTCGATGGTCACATCGCGACCTTGAATTTGAAATTTAACTGTTTGTTTCATTTAGTCTCCAAGACTTAATTGCGAACGGATTTTTTATTTACGGAGTTTCAAGTCGTCGATGAGTTTCAAATATTTTGGAGAATCTGTACGGCGCAAGTAATCGAGAAGTGCGCGGCGCTGACTGACAAGTTTCAACATTCCACGACGACCGTGATTGTCCTTGTCGTGTCCTTTGAAGTGGTCGGTAAGTCGCATGATGCGTTCTGAAAGAAGCGCTATTTGAACTTCCGGGCTTCCGGTGTCGAGTTCGCTGCGGCGAAAACGTTTAACGAGCTGTTCTTTTTCTACTGGTAGCAATGCCATTTTAGATCCTTCCGGCAGATTCCTCTGCACGTTTAATATTCACCCATAGAGGCCGTTTGGCTGTCGTGACCTTAGAGTTTACGTGCGTTTGAAGCACGTGCGGTTTAAGTTTCGCGTGAAGATTACATAAGTTAGTGAGGGGCTTCAAGTCAAATCAGGGCAATTTAAAGACTCTTTTAACCCGGGCCGAACGAAACGGCTGCATCTCAAGGATCGCTATCAATTCCCCGTGAAGATTCACCATTTTAAAGTAGTGCGGCTGCTCGAGGCGGTTACAGTCCTTCTGGTGAGGAACTAATCGCTTTTCAAGGTCAAAACTGACTTGTCCGTTCATCATCAGGCGCTCGTCTTTACCTTTAACGGTCATAACTAGCATTTGAGGAAGGGTTTTAGAAAGAGGGATAAATGATTCGGCCGTGCGCCGACCCTGCTCGAATTCCTCGAGCGTGAGAGAGTCTTTTACTTCATAAGGATCCGAATAAACGCGCTGAAGGTATGACAGGGTACCTCCAACACCCAGCGATTTTCCAAGTTGAGATGCCCAGGTGCGAATATAGCTGCCCTTCGAGCACTTGATGGTTCCGCTGAAGGTGGAGGCCGTCACTTCGATCGGAAATAAGTCCCAAAAGGTCATGGTCTTGATCGGAATTACGACCGGCTTGTCGGCGCGTGCGTATTCGTACAACTTTTTACCATCTTTTTTGATTGCTGAGTATATGGGCACTGGCCATTCGAAATCACCGGTCTGGCTGCTAGCAGCCTTGCGAATTTGTACCGGATCAAAGTTGACGTCCTG
>JAYTDP010000177.1:0-4111 GCA_043735865.1 Bdellovibrionales bacterium | reverse complement strand
ATTTCATTTTTTAGATTGATCGCAACGAAACGAAGTTGGAGTAAATGAAACTTTTAAAATCAATTTACGGTCGAGTTCTGATAGGAATTTTTTTCGGCGTCGTACTGGGCATGGTGCGTCCGGACCTCGCCATTCAAATGAAATTTTTAGGTGACACGTTTATTTCACTCGTAAAGATGATGATTGGCCCGATCATTTTCACGACGGTGGTATTGGGCATTGCAAAATCCGGAGACATGAAAAAAGTCGGTCGCGTCGGCGTCAAAGCATTACTCTATTTTGAGATTGTATCCACATTTGCCCTCGGGCTCGGCTTGCTCGCGGTTAATATTTTAAAGCCGGGCAAGGGATTTAACGTCGATCCCGCATCTCTCGACTCTTCTGCTGTTGCGGAATACGCAAAGAAGGCGCAAGAAACCGGCTCTTTTGATTTTATTAAAAATATTATTCCGAAAACTTTTGGGGATGCCTTCACCGGCTCGGGCGATCTTCTGCAGATCCTATTACTCGCACTTTTGTTTGGCTACGCGTTGACCAGGCTCGAACAAAAAGGAGACCCGGTTCGAAAGTTTCTCGAAAGTCTCGGCCAAGTCTTTTTCAAGATCGTTCACGTGCTCATGCTCTTTGCGCCCCTTGGAGCATTCGGTGCGATGGCTTTCACCATCGGTAAGTATGGGGTCAGCTCTTTCGGTCCCTTACTCACTCTCATGGGGGCCTTCTACCTCACGTGTTTCGTTTTTATTTTCGGGGTCCTCGGTACGATCGCAAAACTAAGCGGGTTCAGTATTTTTCGATTTATACGCTACATCCGACAAGAAATTTTTACGGTGCTCGGAACTTCGTCGTCTGAAAGCGTTCTGGTCCCGATGATGGAGAAAATGGAAAAGCTCGGATGTTCCGAATCCGTCGCCGGTCTTGTGATCCCGACGGGCTATTCTTTCAATCTCGATGGAACAAATATTTATCTCACAATGGCAGTTGTTTTCGTGGCTCAAGCGCTCAATATCGATTTATCGGTTCAAAATCAACTCAGCTTCTTATTGGTGGCGATGCTGACGTCGAAAGGAGCATCGGGAGTCACCGGTGCCGGCTTTATTACTCTGGCTGCAACTTTGTCTGTTGTCCCTTCAGTCCCCGTGGCAGGCCTAGCTCTCATTTTCGGTATCGATCGATTTATGTCGGAAGCCCGCGCCATCACCAACATGATCGGGAACGGCGTCGCCACCGTCGTTGTTTCACGTTGGGAGAATGAACTTAATGTCGAACAATTAAATCGCGAGCTGGGGCAACGGGTCGATTAATCCATTTCAATTTCAATGGTCGGCTCTTCGAATTCACCCTTGCCGAATTCTAAAACGTTCTCGAAAGGAATATGATGTCCGGCATGCTTGCCGTAATGTGCTTCGTAAATAACGCCCGAGTGAATTAAAAAATGGGCAGGGATCGTCGCTAAATTTCCATCAACAACACCCGGCCGATAGCCGTTGACGTGCGCCTTCACTGACTGCGCGACAGAACCAAAAGCGAACACTTTCGGCCAATTCACTTCGATATGATATTTATCATAGAGAAATTTATTCTTGTCTCCGATGACATCGAAACCGCGGCGACCCACTTCCACGATATGCGGAGGGAAATTGACAACTTCAGATTCGAATACCGCAATAAACCGAACACCCACGGCTTCGAGCTCTTTGGCTCGGTTAATCACTTCGTCGAAATGAATGTCGCACATCGGGCATGAGGCATACCGGTAAAATGCGACCCAGATTTTTTTATTCTGTAGCATATCTGTATCTACGGTTTTACCGACAACTGTGTCGGCGGCAATCCGAGGGGCCAAATTTCCACGTTCCAATTTTGGTTTATTCATACTAGGTATATTCCCAACGTCTGAGGCCCTTGTAAAGTCCTGGAGGTAAGGAGATTTATGAAAAAAAAGACCTGGTTTTCTCGATTTGCTAAAAAAACGGCACACCTGGCGGGATTGCCCCGCACGTTCCTTCTGGCCTTGTCGATTATCGTGATCTGGGCCGTAACCGGACCCATTTTCCACTATAGCGACACTTGGCAGCTTATCATCAATACAGGAACCACCATTATCACCTTTTTGATGGTTTTCTTAATCCAGAATTCGCAAAATCGCGATTCCCTGGCAGTACAACTGAAATTAGACGAACTTATACGCGCCGATAAAGCCGCTCACAACTCGCTGATGGACATTGAGGAACTCGAAGAATACGAACTTGAAATTATTCGTCGAAAATTTTGCCAAGTGGCCTCCCACGCCCGTAAAAAACTTCGTAGCAAAGAAAATTCTCTCGAGCACTTCAGTGTTGACGAGGGTGTTTAGCGAGCCTAAATTCGCGACTCTCAAAGGAGACTCCGATGAAAGCCTTGGCCCTTTACCTTACCTCGCTCTTAACGACCCTCAATGTTTGCGCGGCAAGTGATTCTAAATACAAGCCGCTACCGGTGCCTGAAAATGTACGGGTCACCAGCTCTGAGCCTCGCCAACTTGTTTGGTCGGGACTAACGGCAAAA
Source organism: Bdellovibrionales bacterium (assembly GCA_043735865.1). Taxonomy (GTDB): domain Bacteria; phylum Bdellovibrionota; class Bdellovibrionia; order Bdellovibrionales; family UBA1609; genus CAYHVK01. The sequence goes on along the minus strand of JAYTDP010000177.1, from coordinate 1,567 downwards.
GAGCAATTTCTCGCAACTCATCTCTTACGCGCGGCGATTGCGGGCCGGCCGATTATCTATTTGCAAAATCATCGCCACGGACTTCTCATTAAACGCATGCTCGAAAATTCCTTGAGCGCGCGTAATCTCCCACGCACTAAGGCTTTCTTGGGCGCCAGTTTTCTCGAGTATATGAATTACGCAGCTAAGTTTACCGATCAGTCTGGCCCGTACGCGACTTCCAATCGCAAATATGTTTTGAGCAAAGTAACAGCCGACCAAGCCGCTACGCTTTTCCGCCGCCACACACGCGGAGCCTCAGCACAAGACATTCAAGAGTCGATTAAACTCCTTACTGATCCTGAGTTCGAAGTTCTTTCGCAACCAGAGGACGCGAGCGGAGACGGTCTCGAAACGACCGGCGGTAACTACTACGAAAAAGGTTTAACCGGCGCGCAAGTCGCAGACGCAGTTAAAAAAGGTCTCAACTCAAATCTGAACTGCCGCATTCAACGTGACTCGAGCGGCGCGCTTGTTTGCGATGTGCAAGCACTCAATAATCCCAATTTAAATCCGGTTGTTCGCAGAGCCTTCACCACAATCGTGACCGAACTCAATCTTGCGCTTCCCTTCGCTACGACTGAACACCAGGCGAATCAAATTCGTCATTTGATCGTTTTCCTTCAAACGGGTGATGTCGAAGAATTCCGCCAAATGAATATTGAGTGGGTCAAAGATGGTACTCAGTCGAAAGTCGACTTCATGATGGGCTACGTCGAAGTTTACCAGGATTATTTAAACCAAATCGGCGCGTGGGAATCGTACGTTCAGATCGTGGATCCAACGATGACTCAGCTCTCGATCAGCCTTGCGAAAAATGCACAGTCGTTCGAAAACAATATGCCGTACGGTAGTTACAAAAAAACTTTCCCGGCAGATTATTCTCCTCCGGCACTTATGGTTTATTACTTCCAAGAGCTTTCGGCTTTCCGATCGGGCGGCTACAATCTTCCGAACTTCGATGACATTCGCCGTGATGTGGGTGCAAAAAATGTAATTCGCCTCGACCTTCCAGGGCTCGATAAAAACCCGAAGACTCTTGAAGTACGTCAGAAAATGTTCGAAGAATTCGGTCTTGCATCGAAAGTGGATTCATCTGTAGCGAACTGGACAAAAGCACGCCAGGCGCTGGTCCTCTTGCATGAAATTATTGGTCATGGCTCAGGCACTTACGATACCGCTAAATATGGACCGAAAGAAGATCCAATCGGCGCACTAGGCTCTCTCGGGTCAGCTCTTGAAGAGCAACGCGCCGACCAAGCGGCTCTCGTTTTCGCTGCGGATCCGATTCTAGTTAATGTCGGTTTTTATAAAGACCAGGCTGAAGCGACGCTGGTTCGTAATGTTATGTATGACAATTACCTCGCGACTTTCTTACAGGGTACTTCGAAACAAAGAAGCTTGAGCGAAGCACATCAACGTGGGCATTGGGTGTTAATCAACAAGCTCATCGAAAAAGGCGCGATTAAAAAAGTGGCCAAAGACGGAACATCCGCAGTTACCGATGAAAACTTCGTTTATGCAGTAA
>JAYTDP010000176.1:0-5291 GCA_043735865.1 Bdellovibrionales bacterium | reverse complement strand
AGCTTATCGATCTTTTCTTCTTCTTTCGCTTTTCCGCTCTCGATACGTTTTGAAATGAGTTTGTCGATTTCAATTTCGACAGGGATTTTTTTATCCATCAAGCGATTGATCTGTTTTGAAATCGGAGACGAGTTCTTCAAATTTTTCACTTCGTCTTCGAGTTCTTCGACGACGAGAGCCGTTCGCCACGCGCAATCTTTTTTTAATCTTACGATATCGCCGTAAATATGATCGCCGATGTAGAGAATTTCGTCGGGATCCAGGTGAAGTTCGTTGGTGAATGCTGTCGCATTTCCTCCCGAATAAACTCCTGGGGTCAAAGTCTTGTCGTTTTTGATCACCGCGCCGGTTTCAGAATCGAGACGCTGAAATGGAGTTGTTCCAAAAAAGAACTCAGGTTTTTTCGCGTTCGTAATGACGAATGTGAAAAGTTCTTGCCAGGTTTTGTGTTTTTTCAAATAGGGATTGATAGCGTAATCGAGAAGAAGCTTCGTGTACCAAAAATCAGAATTAGTCGCTAAGAAAATTTTCTTTCCGTGCTGAATGTAACGTTCGAGTCCTTTTACGACATCCGGATCTTTCACGATAAAATTCGAAAGATCTTTTGCGACCACATTTTTTAAATGTCCATCACGATGAGCCGAGTCTAAGACGGCGTTCAAATCGATTGCGATTTGCGCGTAGTCGGGGAGGGTCGTCTCACTGGAATCTTTTAAATCCACCAATTGGGCGAACAATCCCGCATACGAAATTGAAAATGTCGTATCGACTTTGTCGTAGGCTTTGTCTTTTAAGTCGATATACTTACTAACGTACCAATGTTTTTGTTCGGCAAAGCCGATGGGTTCAGTGCCGTGATAACTCTGTCGAATGGCCGCGTGGCGAGATAGTTTCAAGAGATTTCCGCGTGCACGATCGATCACGAGGCCACGGATAGCGCGATCCCAATGAAACTCGAGAGCTAAAATCGATTTTGGATAGCCCTTATCAGCGACGAGTTTTTCGACCATAATTTTATGGGCGAGGCCTTCGAATTTCTCGGATTTGTACCGAATCAAAGTGTGATCCATGTCGAGGCCGATGCACGAGATCTTTTTCATGTTGAGAGTACGATTGATGTAGACGTTTTGCAGCTTGATCATTGTTTGTTTTGCTCAACCACTTCGAAGCTGGCGCCGGTCCAGGCGATCATTCCGCCGGCCATGTTGTATGCGTTTTTAAGGCCATTTGTTTTAGCGAATGCGGTGGCTTGGCCCGAGCGGCCTCCACTGCGACAGACAAAAACGATCGTCGCGTTTTTATCGAGTTCGCCGATGCGCTGAGGAAGTGTATCTAATGTCATCAGGGTTGCGCCCTCGATATGACCGAATTCACCCGTCCACTCGTCAGGGCGGCGTACGTCAACGATCGTAACGGAACTTTTCTTAGTGCGTAGCTCCGAAGGATCGATGTCCTCCACTATAGCGACATTAGGGTTCTGTTTAGCCGTATCAAACTTTACTTGCGTAGACACTTTGACCTCTCGTCTTAAAGTTCCTATCTTAACTGCTTCATGAGCGAAAAATCCACTCCAAGCGAATCCACATTTGAACTTTCTGCCGATCAGAAAGAAGCGCTCGCTGTTTTAGAAACAGATGACTCTGTTTTTTTAACCGGTGAGGCGGGGAGCGGCAAGTCTTTCGTGCTCCGCCAATTTTTAAAAGGCAAAGATCCGAAGAAATATCCCTCACTTGCGAGCACGGGCGCCGCGGCGGTCTTGGTTGGGGGCCGAACATTCCATAGTTTCATGGGTTTAGGCATTTTGGAGGGAGGCAGAGAAAAAGCGGTCGAACGCGCTCTCGAAGATAAGCGCTTAAGAAAGCGACTCCAGGCCGCCGAAGGTTTCGTGCTCGATGAAGTATCAATGCTTTCGGGTGAAACTCTAAGTATTGCCGAAGAAATTTGCCGTCTTGTAAGAGATTACTCGGCACCGTGGGGAGGATTACGGGTCGTCGCAGTGGGTGATTTTGCGCAGTTGCCTCCCGTAGAAAAAGGCTCGCAGATGAAAAACTGGGCATTCGAACACGAGATCTGGGAGAAATCCGCTTTCGTGCCGATCTTACTCCGCCAAAATATGCGAACCCAAGATGACGAGTTTCTATCGGTTTTAAATGACATGCGGATGGGTAAAGCAACCGACCAAGTGCAAACGTACTTAGAGCGTCGGCGTTTCGATCTCGATGACGTTATCGAAGGCACGCGATTGTATCCGCGTCGGTATCAAGCCGATAACCACAACATGGCTCAACTTTCACAAATCGATGAAGAGCTTTTTACCGTCGAAACTTTTTATCAGGGAGCCGATCAAGCCGTCGCGCGCATCAAAGCGATGGCGCCGATCCCGGAAGTTCTGCATTTAAAAATCGGCGCGTACGTCATGATGCGTGTGAATGATCCGAAGGGGCGATTCGTCAACGGCTCGACCGGCCACATTCGCGAACGCACTGAAAATCATTTGATCATCGAACTCGTGAGTAACAATCGCATTGTGAGTTTAGAAAAATCGACTTTTCAGATGGCGAATGCTGAAGGAACACCAATCGCGACGGCATCAAATTTTCCTGTCAATCTCGCGTATGCGGTGACCATTCACAAAGCTCAAGGGCTGACGGTCGACCGCGCAATCGTTGATTTACGCAATTTATGGGAGCCCGGCCAAGCCTACGTCGCCGCGAGCCGCGTAAAAGCCGGTCAAGACTTGTTTGTCGAGGGATGGGACCCGAAATCCATCCGCTCCGATTTGCGTGTTCAGAAGTTTTACGATAGCCTCTCGCTCTAAAGGTGCCTCTCTCCTTTTTGCACCGCCCTGCGGTGCAAAAAGGAGAGAGGCACCTCACAGGAGTTTCTATGCACCACTACACTCAAGGCAAGCCGACACGTCAGGGCCACAAAGGTATTCCCGAAGGTCATTACGAAGAAGAACAAGGCCTTAAGGGTTTTTTTGGACCGGTTTCACATCTGATTCGTAAGCGGCCATCAACTCGCTGGACCGACATTCAAGGAAATTTAAAACCGCGATTATTTGATCTTGTTAAATATTTTGAAAAACCGGGCCGTCAAAGATTGTTATTTAATGCACATCTCGAAGTGTCTTTGCAGCGAGTGACAGTGCAGCCCGTAGCGGATCTTCGTGGTTATCGCGATGCCGATGGCGACTTACTTTATTTTTGTCACAAAGGTTCCGGCCAATTTTTGACTGATTACGGAATGCTTCCCTATACGCGTGGCCAATATGTCGTCGTACCGAAATCGATTGTTCACACCGTACAGGCAAAAGAAGATTCCGTTTTTTTGGTCATTGAAAATAAAACGAGTCATTACGAAGAGCCGGATCGCGGAATTGTCGGCCGCCACGCCATTTATGATCCGAATGCGATCGGCAAACCAGATTTAGACGGAATGCATGCACATATGACGCTCGAAAAAATCAACGTGCGCGAGATCGAAATCAAACATGCTGGCGAAGTTTCAAAATATATTTACGACGATAACATTTACGATGTTGTGGGTTGGAAGGGCGATTTATTCCCTTTCACTCTCCACACCGATCACATGATGCCGCTCATGTCTCATCGAGCGCATTTGCCACCGAGTGCACACACGACATTTGTCGCACGTGAATTTGTGATTTGTACTTTCTTGCCGCGTCCTCTTGAGAAAGATGCCGATGCGCTGAAGGTTCCGTTCTATCACTCAAATATCGATTACGATGAAGTGCTTTTTTATCACGACGGAAATTTCTTTAGTCGCGACAACTTGCACGCGGGGATGATGACTTTACATCCGGCTGGCTTCTCGCATGGTCCGCATCCGAAGGCGGCGAAGGCTGTTTCTACTAAAACTGAAACTGAAGAATACGCGGTCATGATCGATTCGCGTTTTCCTTTGCAGCGAGATCCGGTTCTTGATGCAGTTGAGCTCCCTGAGTATTGGAAGTCTTGGCGAACTCCAGCGACTACCTCCACGCAAGAGTCGAAATGAGCGTTGTTAAAGGACTGACTCTCTCGCCCCTCGAAGCTATGCGCCTCGCGATCTCCGAAGGGGAAAAGGGCTGGGGAAATGTTTCGCCCAATCCACTCGTCGGATGCGTAATTGTCGATAAAGATAATCGCTTGCTGGCGACCGGCTATCACGCGGAATTCGGCGGACCACATGCCGAGATCGATGCGCTCTCGAAAGTTTCTGATAAATCTTTATTGGCGGGCGCGACGGTCTACGTCACTCTTGAGCCATGCTCGCACAAAGGGAAAACCGGGTCTTGCGCCTACGCCTTGGCTGAATATCCTTTGGCAAAAGTTGTTTACGGGTTGATTGATCCTTACGAATTGGTTTCGGGCAAAGGTGTAAAAGTTCTTGAGCAGGCCGATATTAAAACCGAATTGGCTGCGAACGTTGAATCGTTGAAGGTGAATTCATTAGAACTAAATGCCGATCTCGAGCGATTGTGTGAACATTTCTTATGGAATCAACGAAAGAAAAAACCTTTCATTGCTTTGAAGGCTGCGACAACTCTCGACGGGATGATTGCTTCTCCAGAAGGCGAATCGAAATGGATTTCAAATGAAGACTCGCGACTAGAGACTCATCGTTTGCGGTCAGGTTTTGATGCTTTGCTCGTGGGCAAAAATACTTTCATCACTGACAACCCGGGTTTGGATGCTCGTCATCCGTCGGCGCGGCGGGTGAATAACGTCATCGTGCTCGACACGAAAGGCGAGGGCCTTGCGAAAATCGCGGCCTCGCAGTTGCAAAAAGTGCGACCGGCGAAAAATATTTATTGGGTCGTGAATCGACCGGAACGTTTGCGTGATACGGCTGATGCTCTCGGGATCAATTTAATTCAAGGGCCGATCGAAGAGGCCATGGATCAATTTATGGCGGCGGGAATTAAATCTATCTTGGTAGAGGGCGGTGCTGCAGTTCATTCGCATTTTATTGAGAAGCGCCTCGCTCAGCGTTTGTATTTATTTATTGCTCCGCAGTTGGCGGGCGGCGCTGGAATACATTGGACGCAAAAGTTCTTGCCCGAGTCCTGGGACAAACGCCGTAAGCTAAGAGACGTAAAAATCCGTTCGATTAAAGATGATATGTATTGGACCGGCCGGCTGGATTAATTGGCGCTGGTTTCGTGCGGTTGGCGCGCGTAGATTTTTTCGCTACAGGTGACGATGGAGTTTCATGGTGGTTGGCCGGGGCTTAGATGTCGAGCATACTTTGCCGGCGCCGTTCGCCGCACGGTTCATCGCGTTCAG
>JAYTDP010000175.1:0-2860 GCA_043735865.1 Bdellovibrionales bacterium | reverse complement strand
AGATGGAAATTCGCCGAGGTAAACGGTGCGAACAGGTTTCTTGCGCCACCTGTCGCAGCAAAACCTGCAAAGCACTTCGCCAGTTTCGATTTCAAAATGCGATTCGCAGTAAAGACACGCTTGGAAAATTGTCCGGAATGAAAACATAATCTAGGCATTTGCAATGACCATGCTAATGGTGACGGCCCAAAAGCCACTTAAAATAAAATCGACTTACGTATCGCACCGCGACTCCAACGTTGGAGTCGCATCGCAGCACCGAAAAGCTACCGGGCACCTTTTAGTCGTTATGGTACGGGAGCCCCTTACGAATCATGAGCGCTCGGTAAATTTGTTCGAGCGCCACGACTTGGGCGAGATGATGGTTGAAAGTCATATTCGAGAGGGAAATTCGACCTCGTGCTGCCGCCTTCACTTCATCACTGAAGCCGTACGGGCCGCCAATTGCAAAATTAATCCGGCCAAGTCCCGACTCTAAATTTTTGCCGAGCAACGACGAAAACTCCATTGAGCTCATCGCTTTCGATTTCTCATCAAAAAGAAAAAGGGCTTCACCTTTTTTGATTTGTTTCAAAAGCAGATCGCTCTCGAGCTTTAATTTTTTATCGCGCTCGTCGCGCGACATCTGCGGCGATTTCAAAATTTTGCGCTCGATCGGATTTAAGGGCGCGATTTTTTTTAAATAAACTTCGGCGGCATCTTCGGCCCACTTTTCAGTTTTGTTCTGAAAAATAAGTAGGCCTATCGACGTCATTTTAAAGGATTAGGGCTCAGCTTGTGACCGGGAGCTCCACCTTGAAGGACACGCCCGCGTTTCCAGAGATCTTCAATGCGATATTCAGCCCGTACATATTCGTAAAATACGTGAATCATGAGAGATCCGTAATCAAGAACGATCCAACGACCCTCTTGCATGCCTTCGGATCCTTGCGGATACACGCCGTAAGTTTCTTTAACAGCTTTCATCACATGTTCAGCTAATGCGCGCGAGTGACGGGTACTTGTGCCAGAAGTTGCGATAGCAAATTCGGTCGCCTGCTCGAGATCGCTCACGTCATAAGCAGAAATAGAAAGTCCGCCTTTGTCGTTGAGGATGCCCGAACAAAACATCGTGAAATCTTTAAAGTCGCCGATTTTGCTTCCGACGCTTTCATAAAGTTTATTCGATTTAATAAATTCGAGGACCGGCGACGGAACAACTGACGCTACGCTATCGCCAAGACGAATTTTTTTACGAATCTCAGTCGACGAAATTTCGACGTCGTTCAAAGGCAAGAAAGTAACTTTAGTACCCGTAGAAAGCGTTGCTCCCCACGACTCATGTTCAGGAGCTTTCAATCGCGGAGCACGGAAGGCCTTCACGAACTGGCGCATCCACTCGGGGCATTCCAGTTTCGATTTGGGCAAATCCATTCCTGGTCGCGAAGTGACAACCAAGTCGACCATTTGCAAAAGCGCTTTAAAGTTCATCCACTGGCTGAAATTCTCAAGCTGATCGAGGCCGATAATTAAAAAGAAAGCTGAGGTCGGTTTGAGTTTACGAAATTCTTTTATTGTATCGACCGTGTAGCTTACGCCACCGCGTTCGATTTCTTCACGGCGAACAGAGAATATCTCTTGGCCTTGATTAATCAAAGGCATGGCAGCAATTGCCATGTCGAATCGCTGCTCAACTGATGCACCTTCAACATTATTACGGAGAGGATTCTTGGCAGTAGGCACAACCCAGACTTCGTTTAGGCCCAATGCTTTTTGTACAGTCTCGAGGCTATTTAAATGTCCATAATGAATCGGATTGAAAGTGCCGCCGAATATGCCGATCTTCTCGGTTTTTGCGGTTACGACCGGCTTCATCGATTTTGCGACTTTTTCAGCCTTCGCGGTTTTTACAACAGCCACAGATTTTTTTGTAGTTTTAGCGGTCACTTTCGACGCGGCCTTTTTAGCCGTCGTTTTCTTTACGCTCGTCTTAGTCGCAGCTTTCTTCGAAGTTTTGGCAGGCGCCTTGACCGATTTTTTGCTCGTCTTTTTAGTCTTCTTTATTGTCATTGAAAACCATCTCTCCCATCATGAATACCAAATCGCGAAGACCTGCGCCCGTGGCGGCAGAAATCGGCACAACTTGAACGTCTTTTTTTTCGAATTTCTTAATCAGTTTAATTTTATCTTTTTCTTGAATCGCATCCATCTTATTGAGCGCAACGATTTGCGGGCGTGGAGCGAGCGGCTTGTAGTCATGCTCATCTGCGTGCGCTTCATCGTACTTTTCTAATTCTTCATTGATCTCAAAAAAATCTTTAACCGGGTCGCGTCCGCTAATCCCGGTCGCGTCGATAACGTGAACGAAGCAGCTCGTACGCTCAATATGTTTCAAGAAGCGCGTGCCGAGGCCTGCCCCCGCATGCGCACCTTTAATAAGTCCCGGCATATCGGCGACGATGAAATTCGCGTCGTCGCCATACTTCACAACTCCGAGGTTTGGAATCAATGTTGTGAACGGATAATCAGCCACTTTCGGTTTCGCGGCAGAAATATGAGAAATCAAAGTGGATTTGCCGGCGTTGGGAAACCCGATGATTCCAACGTCTGCTAAGAGTTTTAATTCAAGATGAATGGTCTTCTCTTGTCCGGGCATTCCCTTTTGAGCCACCGACGGCGCTTGGTTCACGCTGGACTTATAAAAGACATTCCCTTTGCCGCCGATTCCGCCCTCTAAAAGAGTGAACGTTTCGTCGGGACCGAGATCTTTTAAAATTGTGCCTTCTTCGTCTTTAATGATTGTTCCGGGTGGAACGAGAAGGATCATGTCCTTGCCGCCATGGCCGGAACGCTTTTGTGCGCCGCCAGGTTCACCGTCTTC
>JAYTDP010000174.1:0-6287 GCA_043735865.1 Bdellovibrionales bacterium | reverse complement strand
GGACTCCAAGGGTCGCGAGATCCGGCGGATCGATGGGGACGCGGCGAAACACACCTGAAACCGAGCCGCGCTGAAAAAATAAATTTACGCGAAAGCGGGCCATGCCCTTAATTCCGAAACTGAAATCGAGTTCGCGTTCATTTTCGAAGCGAGCTTTTTGGTCATCTGTGAGAACGGAATAGCAAAGTTTTCTCACGTCATCGGGAGTCAGATCTCGCGATTTCACGCGGACAATTCGTCCGTCGATACGAAGCGCCGGTGGTGAGCCGGCACTCAAATGCAAGTCACTGGCACTTTGCTTTACTACCGTTTTTAAAAGCTGCTGTAGATTGACGTTACTCATAAGTCATCCGCGACAGTTGCTCCAAGAACTTCTTCGACCGTAGTTTGGCCCTTTTTTAATTTTCGAAGAGCCGACATGCGAAGAGTCACCATTCCAGCCGACTTCACGGCAGTTCGCTTCATTTCGAGCGCAGATTCATTCTTAAAAATAGAATCTTTCACGGGAGCCGTAATCTGAAGAACTTCGTAGACCGCAAGACGGCCGGCAAGGCCACTTCCGTTACATTGCGGGCAGCCCTCACCTTTTTTTAGGTTATTATAAGTCGGCACTTCGGCTTCGGGCACACCAAGCTCTAAAAGTACTTCTTGAGGAACCTTATGATCGCGAATGCATTGCTGACAGATCTTTTTAATTAAACGTTGAGCAACGACGAGAGACGTCCCCTCGGCAACAAGGTAATTCGGAATTCCCATCGAAACGAGTCGATTGATAGTGGAAGTGGCATCATTCGTATGGAGCGTGCTGACGACCAAGTGACCCGTACTGGCAGCTTTATAAGCAATCGCCGCTGTCTCTAGATCGCGTATTTCACCGACCATGATGATCTCAGGATCTTGACGTAAGAAAGCGCGAAGGGCTTCTGGAAATCCGAACCCGATATCGGCATTAACTTGAACCTGATTTATTCCGTCCAAATTAAATTCAACAGGATCTTCGGCGGTGGAAATATTAACATCAGCTTTGTTCAATTCTGCAAGTGCAGAGTAAACCGTAGTTGTTTTTCCTGAACCGGTGGGTCCGGTGATCAAAATCATTCCTTGTGGCAACTGTAAAGCGCTGAGAATTGTTTCGAGCTGATCTTCTTCAATACCGAGCTTGCGCATATCGACCTGAAGATTCGATTTATCGAGGAGACGAAGCACGACTTTCTCGCCGAACAAAGTCGGCAAGCAGTTCACACGAAAATCGACTTCTTTGCCGTCACGCAATTTCACTTTCAAACGGCCGTCCTGAGGGCGGCGTCGCTCGGCGATATCCATTTTACTCATAATTTTAAGACGGCTGATGATGGCGCCTGCTGATCCCTGCGGTGGCTGTAAACGCTCGACGAGCGAACCATCAATACGAAAGCGGATTCGAAAACGCTTCTCGTAAGTTTCGATGTGAATATCCGATGCGCGCGTTTTGATTGATTCGGCCAGAACAGCATTTACGAAATTGATGATCGGACCCTGTTCAGAACCTTGATCTTGATCGATGATGGCAACATTTTGCTGTGCCGTTTCGTTCACTTCATTTTCGTTTTGGTGCTCCATCTGAGTGACGAGCGTTTCCATTCGCTGTTGCTGACTTTCGCCATAATATTTTTCGATTGCGGCTGTAATCGCGCCTTCCGAGGCGACGACGACTTCAATTTTACAACGGGTGATCAAACTTAAATCGTCTTTGATAAAGAGATTACTTGGATCGGCAAACGCGACAACGAGACTTTTTCCTGCTTTTTGAATCGGGATGACACCGTGTTTTTTACAGACGACGACCGATACGAGCTTGATGGCCTCTGGGTCTATCTCGAAATTATGGAGGTCGATCGTCGGCAGATTGTATTGACGTCCGAGAAACTCTGATAATTCTCGTTCTTTGACAAAACCGAGAGTGACTAACGCAGACGTGAGACGGCGGCCCGATTGCTTCTGTTCGGTTCGCGCTTTCTCAAGCTGATTAATATCGATTAAATTTTCACGAACAAGAAGTTCGCCGATGCCTTTACGCGCACCCATGAAATTCCCCTCTTTACACGACTTTCAATAGCTTACATGCGGTGACATTTTTTGTAACTAGACCTAAGACTGGAAAACTTTTAAGCGCGAAGAGCCGCACTTAATGCCGATTCGTACTGACTCATGTCGATGGATTTACCGGCCACCATTTCGACCCAGACTTTGTCTGATTGAACCGCCAACTCATATCCGTGAACCGCAAACACACCGACCTCTTCAGCTTCTTTTAAGAGCGGGGTATCAACCGGGCGTAAAGTGTAGTCGAATGCGATTGCATTCTTTCGGAAAAAATTAAAGTACGTCAGTTCGTCGAGAATCTCATTACCTTCGTCGAGAGGCGTCGTGTTAACGAGTACGCCGAAAATCCCGGGCAATAAAATCAATTCTTGTTTAGGTATGAGTCGGAATTCGGCGCCAAAATACATTTTGCGAAGTTGCGCGCAGAGGATTTCGCCGCGCTCGGTAGATTGATCCGAAATTCCAAATTTGGTAAAACCCGAGCGTGACAGCGCAGCTATGGAGGCTCGGGCAATGGCGCCTGCGCCCACAATCAAAGCGTGGGAATCAAGTTCGAACCGATGCCCGACATTTGAACAAACTTGAATCATCCCCTCATAAAGTGTCGAACGGAGACACCACTTCCCGTGCATTTTAACAACGGCGTCGCCAGCACCCATTTTTTCGATAAAAACGGTGTTGTTATTAAAAAGTTGCGGCGTTATGTCGCCTATCCCTCGGCCAATTCGAATCGTGTCGAATTTCAACATCGCCGCTTTGAGTGCATCCGGATATTCGGAATGACTGACTTTCTGGTATTCGACTTGATTGGGAACGCCGTTTTCATTTAAAAATTTTGATAGAACATCATATCGCTCCGGACTCGGAAATTGCGAGATCTCGACCCACTTTATCATTTCGACCTCGAGGTAAAATAGTCTCGCGCGCTACGGACGTCTTTTTGTATTTGTTCTTTTAACGGCTCGACTCCGGCAAACTTTATTTCGCCACGCAGGCGTTTTAAAAAATGAAGACGAACTCTCTCGCCATAAAGTTGTCCATCGTAACCCAGCAAATGGGTTTCAATTTTTAGCCGCTCCATACCCGATCCTTCTTGAAAAGTGGGATTGAATCCGACGTTCGTCACCGCTGGAAATTGTTTGCCGCCGGCTTCAAAGAAAGTGCAGTACACGCCGGTTCGCGGAAGAATTTCGGCATTTGTGGTGAGGTTTGCCGTTGGAAATCCGATCTGCCTCCCACGCGCGTGCCCCTCACGAATGAGGCCGTCGACAAAATAAGATCTGCCTAAAAGTTCCTCGACAATTTCAACCTCACCAAGCGCGAGAGCTTCACGAATGCGCGAACTCGAAATTGGTTTTTCAACCAAATTCACGGGCGACACCGACGTCACTTGATAGCCGAATTTCAATTCGCCATCTTTCAATGTTTTGTAAGACCCCGCCCGATCAGAACCAAAAGCAAAATCATAGCCGATCACAATCTGTTCGGGATGAAGGCAACTCACAAGATAGTTTTCGATAAACTCAGATGCGGTGACCTTAGAAAAAAAGAAATCGAATTTTTGAACGACGACGAAGTCGACTCCCCACTCTTCGAAGACGGGCAGCAATTGCTCGAGTTGAAACAGCTCTTTGAGATCCCTTTCGGGATAGAGAACTTTTACAGGGTGTGGATCGAAGGTCACCACACCGGTCAGAGCGCCCGCTTTTTTGCCTCTTGAAACGGCCTGGGAGATCAATTCAAAATGCCCGCGGTGGAGGCCGTCGAAGTTCCCAATCGTGATAACCGAACGGCGGTCCTTTAAGAGGGGGTTCATGCGAAGCTCTTCAAAATCACGAAAGATGTGCATGTACTTAAAATATCAAGTTTTTTAGGCGAACCAATTGAATTATGACTCAAATTTTGATACGTCGTGTTAGTGATTCATCGCACCCTCCGATTCCTTCGTACAGTCAGCCTTCTTACGCGACGCCTTTTCTGGCGTCAGCGCGGAGTCGTCTTACGTTGTTTGGCCGCCTGGGTCGTCGGACTTATTTTTCTTTCAGCCGATCAAAACAACGACTTTGATTTGCGGCTACAGATCCGCGCCCCCCAAGGCCACGACAAGCAAATCGTCTTAGTTCTTTTACCGCGCCAGCAGTGGGCGCGCCTTCAAGGGCAATCTCTCAATTATTTCCGACCCTTAAAAGAGGCCTCTTACTTCAGCGACAGTTTTTTCTGGAATGCGAATCTTTGGGAAAATCTTTTGAAAGAGATCCTTACGAATCATCCGCTGGTCGTCGGCGTGGGGATTTATTTCGGCGAGAACATTCCTCGCCCACCGGACGACGTTTTGCTTTCGCCCGTTTTTTCCGATCCAAAAATAGTCTGGTCCACCCAGCTCGACACAGAAGGACGCATCCTCACTTCGCGATTTGCGCGCACCTATGGTCGAAATGCGGGCATGAATGAAATTTCCCTCGATCGCGACGGAATCGTCAGGCGATTCTCTTATTCGGGCAAGCCGATTCCACACATTGCACTGCAACTGGCAAAAGCTTTGCCCAGCCGTGACCTCGATACGGCGATCCCGATGGGTGGCTCTTCGCCCGTGGTGAACTTCCGCGGCGCCGCCGGGACCTTCAGCTCAATTACCGGGGAAGACGTATTACGTGGCCGTTATCCAGACAATTTTTTTCGCAACAAAATTGTAATTATAGGGGCTCAAGATTCTGAAGGACAAATCTTGCAAACGCCTCTTGGCCCGATGCCGCGCGCGGAGATTCTGGCGAACGTCGTCGATAACATTCATTTTGATCGCTGGTTCGGCCAACTTAATTTTTTCAGTTCGGCGGTTCTTCTTTTGGTGTTTGTTATTTTCACGGCGGCCGTGACGACATACTACCCGCAACTCTTGGCACTTTTTGTTCTGGTATTATCTCAAGTCATCTACGCCACCTTGTCGATCTGGCTTTTCGATCAATATTATTTTTGGATTCCGGTGCTCGCGACATTCGTCACCGTCTTCGCGACGTCCATCATCTTTATGAGTTTTCAACTCACCATGAAAGATTACGTGAATCTGCAGCTCGAAAAAGAGCGCCAGTTCTTAATCGATGTCGAACAACTAAAAAATAATTTCTTAAGTTTAATCAGCCATGATTTAAAAACGCCGATCGCGAAAATTCAGGGCATCTGCGACCGATTGCTCACCGAGGGCGAGAAGATGCCATACGCCAGTGACTTAACGGCCTTAAGAGTCGAAGCCTCCGAACTGCACCGCTACATCCATACAATTTTGCAAATTACGCGCGTGGAATCGAGGGATTTCCGCATCAACAAAGATGCCTCCGACATCAATGAGCTTATCGATATCGTGATCCGCCGCCTGCAACCGTTGGCCAATAACAAGAAAATCACTCTCAGCGCTGTCCTTGAGCCGATGTTCTTAATCGAAGTCGATCCCGTGCTCATTAGTGAGGTGATCTTAAATCTGGTGGAAAACGCGATAAAGTACACTCCCGACGGCGGCGGCGTGGTTATTACCTCCAGAGAGATTGATGACAACGTCCTCGTCATGGTAGAGGACAACGGTCCCGGAATATCGAAAGATGAACAAAAAAGAATTTTCGATAAATTCTTCCGCGGAGAACAAGGGCGAAATCAGCCCAAAGGTTCCGGACTCGGCCTCTATCTCGTGAAGTACTTCATTGAAATTCACAATGGCCAAGTCTTTCTCGAGAGTGAACTCGGAAAAGGGACAAAAGTGGGATTCCGTTTACCCATTACGTTAGCGGAAGAATCGTAAGTTCGTTTTTTAAAGGAATGCAATGGAACTCAATATTTTAATCGTCGATGACGAACTCGAACTCAGGAAGTCGCTCGCGACCATTCTTATCTCGGCACTCCCCGACTATTCTCTTCGAATCATCGAAGCTGAAAACGGCCGCCAGGCAATTGCCCATGCCTCTGAAAATCATTTCGATCTTGTACTTATGGACGTTCGTATGCCCGAGCTCGACGGACTCGAAGCCCTGAGGCAAATCAAAGAGCATGATCCGCGAACGTTTGTTGTTATCATGACCGCGCATAGCAACCTACAAGATGCGATCACCGCGATTAAATATGGTGCTTTCGATTACACTGAAAAGCCGATCGATCCTGAAAAGCTCGTTGGTCTCGTAAAAAAAGCGATGGAGACGCGCGAAATGGTTTCGGACCTCGCG
>JAYTDP010000173.1:0-3582 GCA_043735865.1 Bdellovibrionales bacterium | reverse complement strand
CTCATTCGCGCCTCGCGCCAGACTTCCTCTAAATTATCTCTGGTAAAATGATGGTGATCCGGAAAAACTCGGCTGCCAACCACGGTGTATTGCTTGGCCATCAGTCGTCTAAACGACTCCGGATTTCCTATTCCAGAAAATAAAAATGCATATTGACCCGCGTGAGGACGAACGGTTGAACCCGAAAGCGGTTCGAGGGCCTTCACCTCGGTTGTCGCTTCGATTATCCGTTCTTTCGTGAATCCGTTTTCAGCGAGCATCTGATGAGCCCAAGCCAGCTGCTGTTCGTTCGCCAGATTCGTCCGAGACAGTACAGCGTAATTCGCCCGGCGAATATTGTGAAGGGGTTCACGCAGTCGCCCCGTGGGCAGCATTCGGTAGTTTTCTTTCGGCTCCAGAGCGTCGACGACGACGATATCAATATCCCGCTTTAGTGCCCGATGCTGAAACACATCGTCGGCAATTACAAAATCGACTTCGTGATTGAGGATCAATTTTTTGGCCGCATCGAACCTTTTGGCTCCGACGTAAACCGGCACGTTCAAAAACTTTTGTGCGAGTAAGGTGGGCTCGTCGCCATAAAAATCGGCCGCGTCTGTACGGGCGGGGTCAACTTTCTCAATGCCCTGATTTTTACCTTTATAACCCCTTGAAACGACTCCGGTTCTGAAGCCCTCATTTAATGCCCGATTGAGAAGTGATGAAACGAAAGGTGTTTTACCAGTCCCGCCCGCCGTGATGTTACCGACACCGATAACGGGGCGAGCAAGTTGATTCGACCTTAAATGCCCGTGCTCGAAAAGCCAGTTTCGGCCTTCGGTGATACCGCCATAAAGTAAATGTAAGGGAGTGAGAAGCGCCTTCACTTAGGCTCTCCAATATCGGTCTAGAATTTGACTGACTTTACGAATCGCGCCTTTTTCTCCAAGCCGAACTTTTGCGGATTTCAAATCTGAAACGACGGAATTGTAGTAGCCGGCGTCGTCAATATAACGCTCAATTTCTTTTACCAAATTTTTGCTGCTCGCTTGCTCCTGAAACAGTTCAGGGACGGCCTTTTTACCTAGCACTAAATTAATAAGACCGAAAAAGGGGGTGTCCTTTACAAACATCTTCGCAATCATCGCGGTAAAAGCGTTCATCTTGTACATGATGACCATCGGCTTTTCCATAAGGCCGACAACAAGAGTGGCCGTGCCCGATGCACACAAAACAGCGTCGCAGAGACTCGCCATTTTCGTCGATTCATCTTTCATCATGATAAGTGGCATATCCAGATGGGGTATTTGAGCGCGAATCGCTTCAAGATCAAAAGTTGGTGCAACCAAAAGTGCTATCTTTACTTGGCTTTTGTTGCGAGCGACGATTTGCGCCGCCTCGAGCTGCGACAAAAAGTTATGTTTCATTTCTGAGTTACGACTGCCGGGCATGAGACCCAAAAGAAACTCATCACTGCGAACACCGTAGCGTGTGCGATCCCGTTCACGCTCGGCCGGATCAAAAAGCGCTGCCGGAATTTCGTCAAGCAAGGGATGCCCGACGAAGTCGCAGGCGACGCCATTTTTTTCGTAAAACTCTTTTTCGAACGGGAGAATAACAAGCATCCGGTCGACGACTTGCTTGATCGTTTTGATTCGACCTTTTCTCCAGGCCCACACTTGAGGTGAGATGAAATAAATGATCGGAATATTTAATTTCTTAAGTTTCTTAGCCAATCGCAAATTAAAATCCGGATAATCGAGGAGTAAAATAAAATCCGGCCTTCGCTCTTCAGCCTGCTTTACCAAATTATGAAAGACGGCTTTGATATCTTTATAGTGAGCGAGAACTTCCTGAAGGCCAACGACAGCCATATCCTCAGAGCGGCCGAGAATTTCGAATCCCAGAGCTTCCATGTCGCGACTGCCAATACCAAAAGCGTGAACATCCGCTTTCTTTGTCCTCCACTCCTCAAGCAAACGGCGCGCGTAAAGCGAGCTCGAAGCTTCGGCGGCGACGATAAGAACGTTATGCTTTTTTGTCGTTAATGACGCCAATGATTGTCTCCGCCAAGTCGAGGGCTTTAAGGCCATCCCAACCGCTTACGGCACAGGGAGTATTATCACGGATTGCGTTCACGAAAGATTGGGTCTCGGCGAGAAGTGCATCGCTTTTTTCGAGGTTCCAAGTTTCAGTTTCAATCGGAGGCTCGGCGTTCTCAACGAACTCGCCGGTTTTTGTGAGAAGCCTTACTTCTCCCGCGCCAAAGTCGAGCGACATATACTGATTTTCTTGAAAGACGCGAAATTTTCGTTGAGCCGTCAATGACACTCGAGACGCAGTCACGTTTGCGACCGTACCTGATTTAAAAACAATTCGAGCATTTGCAATGTCTGACGTTTTAGTTAGCACATTCGCACCGACCGCGTGAACTTCGACCGGCTCACTTTTCACCAAATAGAGAATCACATCTAGGTCATGAATCATTAAATCTAAAACAACGCTGACATCAGTGCCGCGGGGTTTAAATGGCGCCAAACGGTGACACTCGATAAATAAAGGCTTCACGAGTTTTTCTCGTGCGGCCATGAGGGCGGGATTAAATCGCTCGATGTGTCCGACTTGCAACTTTAAACCGTTTTTGTCGGCGAGTTCGCAAATTTCGCGAGCTTCACGGCTGGTAGCTGTAATTGGTTTTTCCACGTGCACATGAATTTTATTTTGAAGAAAGAAATTGCAGAGTTCGTAATGTGCCGACGTGGTTGCAGCTACGGTCACGCAATCCACATGCCCGACCAAATCTTGCGGTTGTTTAAAAACCGCCACGCCCAGTTCTTTGGCGATAAGCTCTGCACGCTCCGGGCTCATGTCGTAAACGCCGACAAGCTCTGCTCCGGTCACCGCTTTATATTTTTGCGCATGAAAGCGGCCGAGATAACCGACACCGACGACAGCCGCACGAAGGGTTTTATTTGTGTTCATCGCGCAATCCCCTGCTCACTTGATTTAATGAAAGCGAGAAGTTCAGCCACTTTGCTTGAAGGTAAACATTCAGCTTCGATCTTCTTGACCGCTTCTTCGAGAGTGCGGTCGCCCATGATAAGAGCGCGCACCGCGCGATTGATTTTCTCGACATCCTCTTTAGAAAATCCGGCTCGTTCAAGACCGATTTTGTTCGCCGCGCGAACTTTCGCCCAATTTCCCTGCGCAATTGTAAATGGAGGAATATCTTTATTAATGGATGTGTCGCCCGCAATATACGCAAAATCGCCGAGGCGGCAGAACTGCGCGACTCCACACATCCCACCCACACGCACATTGTCGCCCATGACAACATGACCAGCAAACTGACAAGAGTTAGCGATGACGACGCGATTGCCCAGTTGGCAATCGTGCGCTATGTGAACGTAAGCCATGAGCAAACAGTGGTCGCCAATCTTCGTCACTGCGCCACCTTTTGGTGTGCCTAAATTGACCGTCACAAATTCGCGTATTGTATTGTTATTCCCAATAATAAGCTGGGTCTCTTCGCCTTTGTAAGACAAGTCTTGCGGAGGACCCCCAAGGCACGCGCCCGAAAGGATATGATTATTCTCTCCGATA
>JAYTDP010000172.1:0-16160 GCA_043735865.1 Bdellovibrionales bacterium | reverse complement strand
AAGGGTGCTCTTCAAACAGGTAACCGCACGCGCTTTCGCAAGGGAACTTTGCTGCGTATCGATTTTCCAGACGGCATTCTCGGATTTTCAGATCTTTGTCCTTACCCCGAATTCGGTGATCAACCATTAGAGATGGAACTCCAAAATGTTGTGCGTGGGCAACCTTCCCGGTTGGCAAAGCGGTCGATTCACTTCGCCCGACTCGATGCTGAGGCCCGTTCAAAAAAAGAATCGATCTATAATCAAGTCCGCATTAAAAATCACTTTCTCGTCGCGGATTTGCTCAATTTTGATCTCGCGAGAATTCCGCTCCTACAAGGGCAGCGATTCACTCATTTCAAAGTTAAATTGGGTCGCGAACTCATGCTTGAAACCGAAATGGTGAAATCGATTGTCGAAAAATTTTCGCCGGAATGTAAAATCCGTCTCGATTTCAATGCGAGCCAGACGCGAGATCGTTTTAGCGACTGGACGGAAAAAAATTTGAAATGGTTGAAGCCTCACTTGGATTTTATTGAAGATCCTTTTTCTTATGACTCGAAAGACTGGGCGCGTGTCCAAGCGAATTTTGGTATCGACCTCGCGCTCGACTTGGCGGCGGATCCTTTGAAAACGTCGGCCGAAGGCGCTAATGTGGTCATCATTAAATCCGCCATACAAGATGAAGTGGAAGTGTTGAAAACTTTGAAACGACCCGAACTTCGCTTTGTGATGACTCATTACATGGATTTTCCGGTCGGGCAGATGAGTTCCTACGCCGCTGGACAGAAATTAATGGAAGGTCCTGACAACCGAATCTCCGTTTGCGGTCTCCAACATCATGACGTCTACGAGGGATTTACTTTTCAAGACGCGATTCGAAATGACGGGCCATACATCGTTCCTCCCGAAGGGACCGGATTAGGTTTTGATGACCTACTCGAGAAGCAGGAATGGAATCAAATCAAATAGTCGACTTCGAATCGACAAGGTCGCATTTTTTTCATAATCCTCGACTGAGCGACGGCGATCTTAAAATTCTGGCAACTTTAAAGCTTCCTGAATTGCCGGCGCATATCTGGCTGACTTCGTCGGGGACTACTCAGACTTCAGAAATAAAACTCTTAGCCCTTTCAAAAAAAGCATTTCTCATCGCCGCCGACTCATCGAACCGTCATCTACAGGTCACGTCCCAAGATATATGGTACAAAAACCTTCCTGATTTTCATGTCGGAGGACTTTCTATTCTAGCTCGTGCCCATCTTTCGAAAACTAAAGTGGTGGATGATTATGCAGCGGGCGCAAAGTGGGAGCCGCAAGAATTTTTGAAACGTATCACAGAAGTTGGGGCCACTCTCATTTCGCTTGTGCCCACGCAAATTTACGATTTAGTTCAGGCGAAAGTAAAATCTCCCTCAAGTGTCCGTGCTGTCTTGGTGGGTGGAGGCTCATTGTCGCCAGAGCACTTTGTGCGGGGACGAGAGTTGGGTTGGCCGCTTCTTCCAACATACGGGATGACTGAAGTGTGTTCGCAGATTGCGACGGCGCGCCTTGAAAGTTTAAAGCGAAACAAATTTCCTGAAGCGATCGTACTCGATCACGTCGAGACACGAACTGGATCAGAAGGTTTACTCGAATTGAAAAGTGAATCTCTTTTTACATGCCTAGGGTTTGCCGGTTCGAAGGGCTTGCGAGTTGATGATCCGAAAGTGGATGGATGGTATCGGACGAGCGATCGTGTCGATCTCGATATTTCGTGTGAGTTAGCCGGGCGAAAAACTTTGCGCTTTCTTGGTCGCGTTTCGGATTTGGTAAAAGTGAATGGTGAGCTGGTTTCGCTTTCCAAGCTCCAAGTACAATTGAATCGTGAAGATTCTGCTGTTTTCGCGAAAGACGACGAGAGGTCGGGAGCCCGTGTATGCGTGGCTACGACATCGAAAGAGTTTCGGAAGTACGAAAGTGCTATCATCGATTTAAATCAGTCTGTAGCGCCTTTTGAGCGTGTCCTCGGCGTTTATTTTGTTGATGAATTGCCGCGAACTCCTCTCGGAAAGCTCAAGCTCGAGCAACTGAAGCGCCAATTAAATATAATTTGACCCGTCAAGTCAGTCCGATATAACGAACTCTATGAACCTCAAGGTGTACGCGCCAAACGATTTCCCCAGTTACCTGCCGAAGCTGAACGCTTTGTATGACGATTTATTTTCGCACGGCAAAGGTTTTCGAAGTCAGTTAATTCAAAAAATTTCGGGCCACCTTGCGCTAACGACGGACCAAATTCATCTGTTGGCCCAAACGATTGAGTTCGTTCACAACGCTTCGTTACTTCACGATGATCTTATTGATCGTTCTCACCTTCGGCGCGAAAAAACCGCGGCTTGGTTGAAGTACACTCCTGAATACGCGGTTCTTGCGGGCGATTATCTTCTCGCGCGAGTCATGGTCAATTTATCAAAGTACGGAAACCTGCAACTCATCCAGCTGACGGCCGAAATTATTTCGGATTTACTCGAAGGGGAGTGGATTCAGGATTCACTCATCGAAGATTGGGACGTTAGTATTCAGCAGCTCGACCGTGTTCATAACTTGAAAACGGCGTCTTTATTTAAATGGTGTATGCGAGCTCCGTTCATTGCGGCTGAAAATTACGATGAAGAGTTACATAAGATTTTGCTCGAACTTGGCAGTCTCATGGGGATTCTGTTTCAACGAAGTGACGATCTCCTCGATTTTAATATCCGCAATTACGAAGGCAAGGCTGTGCTTGGCGATTTAAAGTCAGGCTACATGAACTCATTCGCTGCATTTTTGACTCATGACTTAGAAGAGCGAAAGCGCGCGCAATTTCGGCAGGCGCAAACGATCGAAGATGTTTACCAAGTTCTGGGCGAGGATTTCTTTTTTGAACGCCTCAAGCAATTCGATTCACATAACGAAAAAGTTATCGCGCTCTTTGAGCATAATTTAAATTTACTCGAGAAAAGCTTAAAGCCGTCGGAAGTCGGATTAATCGGCGATCTAAAAGCGCTTCCCCACATTTTGTATTGGCGTAAAGTTTAGTGGACGCGGCCTCGGTAAAACATCGTTACATAACAATTGAGCGTGGTTCTCCTGAACATGAGCGATATTTAAGCGGTAAATTCTCAAGTCATGAGTTTGCAATCCCGGTGACATTACTCGAGGGAAACCCCTCGAAAGAAAACACGACATTTCAGATTTATGGTCCCGGGCAAATTGAGCGACCAGCTTTAATATTCGTTTTCTTGCAGCTTCTGCGCTTTGATTTAATTGGACTGACACTGTTGCCGGCGTTTATCGTTTATATGTTCGCAGGCGGCGCTTATTTTTCTGTCGCGATTTTAATGTTGTCACTCGCATGCGTACACGCGGCCACTTTTGCGTTCAATGACTACTTCGACCACATGCAGGGCCGCGATCGTTTAAGCGAAGTGAGTGGAAGTCGGGTTATTCAAAACGGATATTTGCGTGCACACCAGGTTTTTAAAATTGCGATGATGTTTGCGTGCCTCGCGGGAGCCGGCGCGATTTTCTTCTCCGTTCAAAATCCTCGAATACTTATTTTCGCTTTACTTGGTCTCGGCCTGTTTTCGATTGGAACTCTGTACAGCCGCCTTGGCTTTAAAGGTGCCGGCCTCACTGATCTCGCTGTTCTGATCGGCCTCGGCCCACTCTTTACGTCGGCCGTCCAGTACAGTCTCACGGGCCAAATGACGGGGTTCATTTTTTATATTGGGCTCGTTTATGGATTTTTGTCTCTCCTCTACGTTCAATCAAAGAGCTTGGTGACCTCGATGGTCGATCACCAAGCGGGAGTTCGCACACTCGCGGTCCGCATCGGATTCGACCGAATGAAAAAATTTATGTTGGTTGAGCTCGTTTTAATCGTAGGTATTGCGATTAAGCTCGAGCCGATTTTGAGTTTCTCATTTGGTTTGTTCTTGGTTGCGTTGCTTTGGTTAGCTCGTCTCGTTCGTAGTCTTCCTTCTCCAGTTTCAAGCCGTACCCGAAGCCTGGCAGGGCATATTTTGGTGGCTCATGCGCTATGGAGCCTTTCGCTTCTCTTTTACTATGCGCTTTCATTATGAGCGATAGCAAAGCGGTAGAACTCATTCTTGACGAAAAAATTCCGTTTTTCCGAATCGGCAAAATGCGCATCCCGGTGGAGTTCGAAGAACGTACCGGCGTCGGACTCAAGACCGATTTGTTCGCGCGCGCCCTTGGACATAAAAAAACAATCTGCGGACTTACGGCCCTCGATCTGACCGCAGGATTGGGGCGAGATTCCTTCCACCTTGTGACATTAGGTTATGAAGTCACTGCGATTGAGCGTCACCCGCAGATTTGTAAAGCGTTGAGCCACGCGATGCTGGCGTTGGACGAAGAGAAGCGGTTTACAATAGTCAATGCGGACGCGGCTGAATTTTTACGGGCTTGCGACATGTTCGACATCATTTATTTCGATCCGATGTTTCCTTCAATCAAGAAATCGGCGGCGCCAGGTAAAGAGAGCCAACTCCTTCAGGCGCTTGCCATTGGCGATACAATCGAAGGCGAGCAGGAAATCCTTGAATTAGCGCTCGCTAAAGCACGTAAGCGCGTCGTTGTTAAACGTCCTAAACAGGCGAAACCGATACGTGAAGCGCCCATGGTTCAAAGCGGTAAGTCGATCCGTTATGACGTCTACTTCCCAGACATTGAAAATTTATAGATTGAGTTTAGGTAAATGATTTCGGCAGGCGGGGTCACTGGTTTTGTATTCTTCGACATCGCTCAGTGGGACAATTTGAATATTGAATTTTTCGGCTGACTCAAGTAGCTCGGCAACTGCATCAACCGTATTTTGCACCTGTTCAGAAGTGCGAAGGCCTTCCGGCGGAGCTTCAGCTTCTTCTAAGCTGATTCCGTCGTGAAATAAAATTATTCCGCCTCCGGTAACCCCTGGGGGCGAGAAACCATGCACAAAAATATCGGAGGCATTTGTGCCTCCCAGCAGCTGATACATTACAACGTCGTATATTGATTTTGAATCCATGGACGACAACCAATCAAACGCAGTGATATCCCAATAAACCTGGTTGACGCAGTTTTTACCAAATATTTGTTTTGAGGAATTCATCATCAGTCGGGACGTAGACTCATTGTATTGTGCATAAGGTAAACGAAAATAAAGTGGATATTGATTGCCGCCGAACTGCACATTGATTCGTTCTGCCTGGGACATTGACTTTTTATATAGAACTGTAAAATCATCGTCGCTTAGAGTGCTTGAATGCCGGTGTTCCCATAAATGGCCTCCGAGTAAATGTCCTTCTTCAACTATACGTCGAATGATAGGTACCGTTTGGGGGGTTACTTTGTTCCCCATAACGAAAAATGTAGCCTTCACATTATATTTTTTAAGAAGATCTAATATTTGAAGAGTATAAAACGACGGCCCATCATCGAACGTGAGGACTACTTTTCGAGTACCATATAAGCTTTTAGCGCGATCGGATTCATCGGAATGAAAAGTGAAAGGCCTCTCGGACGGGATCCGGGCTTCGGCCGAAAGGGTGCACAATAATGGCAATGCGGCTGTCAAAAAGATCGACAATGCACTCGCCCATAATAGATTTAGCGGTCGGATTAAGCTCATGGTTGATTAGATTGCAACTTCGCCACCGCACGTAACTGAATGCAGGTACGCATTGGACTAGTGACAAGTCCTTTAAGTTTCGCTTAACTGTGCGGCATGAAGAAGGCTCTAAAATCCATCCCGGCCCATTTGAAACGCTACCTCGTCGAGCAAACCTACGAGCGCTATACCTCTGAAGATCATGCGGTCTGGCGCTTCATCATGCGCGAACTGACAACTTTTCATTTTAAGAATGCACATAAGTCCTATCGTAAGGGAGTGAAGGGTACTGGCATCACTCTCGACCGAATTCCTTCGCTTAAAAATATCGACAAATGTTTACAGAAATATGGATGGCGCGCAGCTGGTGTCAGCGGGTTTATTCCACCCGCCGCGTTTATGGAATTGCAAGCTCATCGCATTTTACCGATCGCAACTGAAATGCGCCGAGTAGAAAATCTCGAGTACACGCCGGCGCCGGATATCGTTCACGAAGCTGCGGGGCACGCGCCGATGCTCGCTGATGCACAGTTCTCTCGATACTTACGCCGTTACGCCGAAGTGGCGAGCAAAGCCATCATCACGAAAAAAGATCTCGATCAATACGAAGCAATTCGCGAACTTTCGGATCTCAAAGAACATCCTGACGCCACTCAAGAGCACATCAATCGGGCTTACGCAAAGTTGGAACTTGCCAATGAAGCAATCAAAGACGCGACTGAAGCATCGATGCTGGCGCGTATGGGGTGGTGGACGACCGAGTACGGACTCATGGGCAAAGGCGATCACCCGCGTATTTACGGTGCCGGATTACTTTCTTCTGTCGGTGAGAGTCGTCAGTTCTTATCTCCGAAAGTGAAGAAGATTCCTTTCTCTGTCGATTGCGTCGATCAGTCATATGACATCACCGATCCGCAGCCGCAACTTTTCGTGGCGAGAGATTTCAAAGATCTTGATAAGGGTTTAGATGATCTCGCCGAGCGCATGGCCTTCAAGCGCGGCGGTGCTTTTGGACTCGAGCGAATGTTGAGTGCCGAGACAGTGAATACAATTGAACTTGCTTCTGGTTTGCAAATTTCTGGCGTACTCGCTTCTTACAAACTCCACGGTAAAGACGTTTCATACGTTCAGCTAAAAGGGCCAACTCAGCTTTCTTTCGATGGAAAACAATTGAGTGGGCACGGAACGAAATATCATGCTGGAGGTTACGGAACACCTATCGGCTTTTTGAAGGGCGAGAAAAAAGGCCTCGGTTTCATGACTTTGAAAGAGTTAAAGGCGCGCGGTATTGAGTTGAAAAAAGATGTGCGTCTCGAATTCACTTCTGGAGTTGTGGTTGCGGGTCACCTCTCGAAAAAGCTTTCGATGGGCAAAAAGCTTTTGGTTCTTACTTTTAAAAAGTGCACCGTTACGCTTGCCGGAGAAATTTTATTCCGGCCTGAGTGGGGAAATTTCGATCTTGGTGTCGGAGCTTCGGTCGTTTCTGTTTTCGGTGGACCGGCGGATCGCCCGGCCTATGGCGAGACTTACGATTTTGTTGCAACCAAGCTTCATCCCCGAATTTTTAGTTCTGAAGAAAAAGAATTGTTTGCACTGTATGCGGCGACAGCGTCACTACGTAAAACTGGCAAATACGATGAGTCGGATTTGTTGGAGTTGCTACAGTCGGTGGATGGACGCTTCAAAGAAGCATGGCTTTTACGATTTGAAATTCTTGAGCTGGCACTATTGAAAAAAATAAATTCATCGTGGATGGTACCGCTTGCCGATCAGATTAAAGAGATTGCGTCGAAGTGGCCTAAACTTTTGCCGTACGTCGTAAACTCTCTTGATTTAATCGGGTACGAGCCGCAGTTTCAGTTAAAGCGGGGAACTCCCTCTGGAGTCATGACGGCTTTCCGATCTACGACTTAGTTACGTCTCCGCGGGCGTTTGTTTGTGACGCAGGTTTACTACCGGCGCCGGTAGTACGAGCGCGTCGAGAACTTCGGACCGTTCGCACTGATGGTCATCAAGGCAAAACTAACGAATCGGGCATAACAAGCTCGTCTGCAGTCTAATTTGCTTATTAAATCGAAATCAGCGGACGGAGACAGTTCTCGTGTTTGATTCGTTAGTTTGAACTAAGGGTGCATATGACGCCCTACTCAGTATGGGAATCAGAGTCGTCTGTTCGTTTGGACTTAAAGTTAAAACTAGTGAACCGCATCCGACGAAGACGACGGCGAGGTCATTGCGGACAACTCGCGAGA
The DNA here is from genome assembly GCA_043735865.1 of Bdellovibrionales bacterium. GTDB lineage: Bacteria > Bdellovibrionota > Bdellovibrionia > Bdellovibrionales > UBA1609 > CAYHVK01. The sequence goes on along the minus strand of JAYTDP010000172.1, from coordinate 8,294 downwards.
CGCAAGTTGAATATCTGCCGGAGCATTCGAGACGTCAGTGAAAGAAAAATACCGTTTCAAATCTTGCTGGGCCTCTTTGATATGGCCCATTTCTTTTCTCATCAAAGCCCGTTCACCTAAATATTTTAAGTTGGTCGGTTCAATTTTTAAAATCATTGAGAGAACGGCGTGGCAAAGATCGAGTTCTCCAATTCGACGATAGGCCGCTCGCAAATCGTGGAGATAACAAACCAACAATTCTCTAAAGCTGATGCTTTCAGAACGACCATTGCCATCGGGGCCTTTTAACTGTGCTCCGCCGCAAGAACTAAGAACGCGAAGAAGTTCCTCCTCGTCGAGGATTTTGCCTTCCTGCGTGAGATCGATGAAGCTCGATTTGCTTCCCCGAGACCATTTCAAAATATGAAATGCAGGTTGGTTTAAAACGAAGAGCATGAGGTCGAGTTGGTTGGCTAAGTGAATGTATAACAATGCCGTTGGTATCAGGCCGCCGCCGCGTTGCTCGAGAACTTGTTTGATCAGCAAATCCTCAACAGTTGCGCATTTGCGATTTAAGTTCTGTATTCGGAATTCGCGACCACGAAATAAAAATTCATTTAAAATTTCAAATCGGTCGGCTTCGTTTTTTCCTTCGCACATCGCCGCAAGTTCGTAAGTCATAAAGTTCACAGTGCGTAAGCACCAGTCTTGGGAGTCGTCCATTTTAAGAAGTGAATTGATGCCAATCAGAAGAGGGATAAGCGTTCGAGGCTCTTCTTTTTGAAGAAGCTCGAGTTCGAGGCTTAGTTTTTCCCAGGTGATGCGGCTGTCTAAAACCATAGTAATGGTTTAGGTAAACCTTATATTTTTTTCAACAGTTCCTTTTGGCTGGAGGCGTTACAGCGGCAATACTTTGACAGCAGATGTCATGACCTGAAAAATTTGATTCATGCCTGACGATATTGCCCAATTGAAAGAAAAGATCCGCGAGCTCGAACTTGAAGTTCAAGAGCGCGAAAAAGATATCTCGACGTTTCGTAAAGAGCTCATGTCGGCCAACCGAAAACTCGAAGGCATGATCGGGGAGCTCAATCACGAACTCAAAATTGTTCATGCTATGCAGCGCCAAATAGTACCGACAGAGATACCAAATATTCCCGGATTCGAATTCAGCATGAAGTTCGTACCGTCTCATCATCGGGGCGGCGATTACTTTGACGTCTTCGAACATCAAGATCGCACGCAATTCGGCATTATTGTTGCGAGTTCATCCGGCCATATGATGTCGGCACTTTTGCTTTCAGTTTTATTAAAAATGACGGGCCGCCTTGAGGCGAAACGCGGAGCCGAACCTCATGCGATCATGAAAATAATTGCGACAGAATTATTGCCGAATATTGAAGGGGACGAGACCGCCGATATTTTTTACGGACTTTTTGATCGCCGCACTTTTTCGCTATCGTACTGCCGAGCGGGCGACGTTACGGCCATGATGCAGGACTACTCATCGAACGAATTGAAACTCCTCAAATCGAAGACTGGCCCTTTGTCGAAAAATTCGCCAATGGATTTCGAAACCCAAAGCATCGCATTAAACCCTCGCGACAAATTGATCTTCTGCACGAAGGGCATGGTCGAAAGTCGCAATCTCGAGGGAGAAGAGTTCGGGCAAGACCGATTGTTTAAATCTATTTTAGAATATTCGTCGCGCGGCGTTCATGAGCTTCGCAATCAGTTGTTCTTTCAGGTCCATAAATTCTCGGGAGGCCAAGAGCCGCAACGCGACCTAACGGTCCTCGTTGCCGAGGTCAAAGATCGTGTCATCAAGCTAGCCAAAAAATAGCCTACCTCGCGTCTCAGAATTCAAGTAGGGTGAAACAATACATCCGACGAAGAGGAGAGCGTATGGCTCAAGCAGTAGAAATTTACGAAGGCGCCGTTGATAAAGGTCTCGAGGGAGTTGTCGCATGTACGACTTCCGTTTCTTCCATCGTTGATGCCACATTATGTTTTCGCGGATACACAATTGAAGACCTAGCGGCCAACGCGACTTTCGAAGAAGTCGTATATTTATTATGGAATGACCGCTTACCAAAAGAAGCCGAACTAAAAGCCTTTCGTGCCGAGCTCGGTCGCGAAATGCTCATGACCGACGATCAAATTTCACAACTGTCTTCGCTCCCGACAAAAGGTGTTCATCCGATGGCGTGGTTGCGAACTGCAACTTCAATGTTAGCGCTTTGGGATAACGAAGCACAAAGTACCGACCCGGTGGCTCAGCGCCATGTGGCGATGCGGTTGACGGCGAAGATCCCGGTTCTCGTGGCGCTTTTCGAGCGCGTTCGAACCGGTCAAAAATTTATTCAAGCTGATCCAACGAAAACAATCGCCTGGAATTTCTTGAATCAACTTCAAGGTAAAGAGCCGGATGCCGAAGTAGTTAAAATTTTCGACACTTGCCTTATTCTCCACGCAGATCACGAACTGAATTGTTCGGCTTTTGCCGCTCGTGTTTCCGCTTCATCTTTGAGCGATATATACTCAGCAGTTGTCAGTGCAATCAGCGCACTGAAAGGTCCTCTTCACGGCGGAGCCAACGAGCAAGTCATGATAATGCTCAAGAAAATCGGCAATTATGAAAATTGCGTGACATGGATCAAAGACGCTCTCGCCAACAAAGAAAAAGTAATGGGTTTCGGACATCGCGTTTATAAAAACGGCGACCCACGCGCAAAAATTCTTCGCGAAATGAGCGAACAGATCACGAAGAAAATCGGGCAGGAACATTGGTATAAAATGTCGGCTTTAATTGACGATACCGTTCAAAAAGAAAAGGGCCTTCTGCCGAATGTCGATTTCTATTCGGCAACTGTGTATTACAGCATGGGCATCACGATCGATCTTTTCACTCCGATTTTTGCGGTGTCACGAATCAGTGGCTGGCTCGCGCATATTTTCGAACAATGGACGAATAATCGAATCTATCGTCCACGCGGAAAATGGCTCGGTAAAGAGGGTCTGAAATACGTTCCTGTTTCAAAACGCTAAAGCGGGAATAGTGTCTACCTCTTAAAATTCGCGATTATAGCCAATCAGAATTAATGTCTTGTCATATTCATAATATTTGTCGGTGTCACTTTGTGTCGACTGCACTATATCCAGACTTATTTTATCGTCTTTACGTTCATATTCATATGATAGCGCATAGGTCTGAAAGTTTCGGTCGCGTATTTCACCCGATGGGGCCGTCTCTTTGTCGTAACTTCGATTCATCGTGGAGCCTTCGATAGAGAGAGAAGACTTTTTACTAAAATACTTACCGACCTCCAAGGCTACTTTATCTTGGGAATAAGACCAGTAACCGGCATATTCATCGTCACGAACAACCGTACGGTACGAGAGTCCACCGAAGTACCGCTTCGTTTCGTAATCAAAACCTAAAAGGTTTTCCTGATCAGTGTATTTGCGAGTAGTCCCAGGAACAGAAGTTCCGGTGGCACTATATGCCTTGTGTGAATCGTATTCGACCGCCTCTTGGTTCGCCATGGCATGAACTGACCATTTGTCGCCAAGATGCTGCTTCACATTTATTTCATAAACTGTTCCGGTTCGGTCATAAGACTGTAGAGTTCCGACCTCCTCATAGTCGCGCTTATATACTTTAAACGGAAAACTGACGTCGGTGTCGCTGGAAAATTTAAACTTCGGTTCGAGCTTTATGCCGGTCTCAGTTCGGTTGTAACGATCTTCTTCAGCGGTGGCTGATGAGGTGACGCGCTTTGCACCCGTGCCTCGATCATAATAAGCGTATTGATGTTTAGACGCATACAAAGCGGCTTTTAATTGTATTTTTTCGATTGTCGCTTTTTTATTGTCGACAAAAGTAAATTTCGATTTTGCCTCTAGGACTTGATCGTTTCCACTGGCGTTACTCGCGTTTTTCGCGCCAAAATAAAATTCACCATCATAATTATAACTAAGGTCTAAATCGAATTTTTTATTTTGAATGGCGGCGTAAGTGAGCGTTATGTCCGGATTTACAACTTCGCCACTTTGGGCTGTATGCTTCGTTGGATTACCCGTGATTGGATCGATATACTGCACCGATGGGGTTTTAAAGATATTACTATCCCAGCCAAATTTAAGATCAAGCTCGGCGCTCATTTTATCACGCTTATCCTTCGCAGCTTTCACCACACGTTTATTCTTTGTCTGCGTTTGTTTGCCGGGATCATTATCATCTTGGGCCAGGAGTCTTACACTAATTAAATTAAGTGATAAGAATAAAGCCGTTAATGTCTTCAACGTACTGCTCATTTTTTTACCGTCTTTCCTTTGGGTTTTAGATTTTCCGAACATCTTTTTTCATAATCATCTTTTAAAATACCAAAGTTATTTTCGACTGACAGTTTCATCAGCTGACAATCGTTGGGATCAAAGGCGAGTCCCTGACTAATCACGTATCGTGCTTGTTGTAATGAGTTTTCCGTCTTTTCTTTAAGGTAGATATCAACGATGTCTGCTCGTGCCTCAGAGTAATTTTCGCGTAGCTCAATGGCCTCGGTTAAATCGGCTTTGGCCAATTTCTGGTCGCCGATTTCTTCATGGCACGAAGCCCGTTGCCGCAGAACTTTGGCGATGAATGAGCTGTCTTCTTTATCTGAATTTTCGATTGCTTTCTCATATGACAAGAGCGCCCCGGGGCAGTCGCGCAATCGCGACTGGTTGAGACCATAATTATAAAATACGACGCTCTTTTTCGGATTCATCGCTATGGCTCGTTTAAATTGAACATTAGCCCCCGAATAGTTCGTCATACGAGTTAGGAGTTCGCCCAGTCTGGTGACGGTCATGATATTTTCTTCGTCCAAAGCCGCCGCGGACTGAAGCTCAGCTAGCGCGCCCTGGATATCGTTTTGCGCTTCTAAAACTGAAGCGAGTTTACGACGGTACACATGTGAACTCGGTTTTAATTTTATTGCAGTCCGCAGGAGTTCGACGGATTTAGAAGTCTGCGATTCCTTCTCGGCTATCGTAGCTAAATCGAAATATGCCGGCGCAAAGTCGGGCCGTAATCGCGCAACTCCTTCGAGAGTTTTCTTTGCTTCTTCAAGACGATTTGTCGCAAGTAACAAGTCGGATAATTTCATCCATGCATCCGGGTAATCTCCGCCCTTTAGCTCTATCGATTTTCGCAGCTCACTCTCCGACCGTGGATAATTCTTTAGCAAAAAGTCGATTTTCCCCATCCAATATAGATATTTTGGCTCATGTAAATTGCGCGAATAAAGAATTTTATATTGAGAGTAAGCTTTGTCGTAATTCTTATTGTCGAAGTAGACCTCCGCGAGTGACTCCCTTGCTCGGCGGTTATTGTCATCGATGAGAAGGGCAGAATTAAATTCTTTCAATGCGTCTTGTTGCCGCCCAAGTCGATTGAGCAAAAGACCATAATTAAAATGAGCTTTAACATAATAAGGTTGGGCCAGCAAAAGGCTGTTATAGACTTTCTCAGCCTCCTTAAATCGAGATAGTCGCCGCAGAGACACCGCTTGTGCGAGGTGTGCCGGCCAAAAATCGGATTGTAATTGGATGGCTTTAGATTGCGCAATCAGGCTTTCCTCAAGACGGCCGACATGAGCGAGGCGGAGACCATACGAATAATATAATAGATAATGTTCTTGGTGACTGGCTAAGTTCAGTGCCTCATTAAAAAGAGCTTCAGCTTCGCCGTAAGATTTATTACGAATGGCGGCGTAAGATAATCCAAACAAACTAAACCAGTTTTTCTTTATAGTGTTGGCTGAACGATAAAAGCGCTCTGCTTTGAGGTAGTCGGACTCGTTTTCATAACTGAGGGCGAGATTATTTAATATGGCAAGTCTCGACGTTTTATCTGAGCTTTGAAATGCGGGGCTTTCCGAAAGGCTTAGAAGTCGATCTCGTACAGCCGAAATCCTCTCGTCTTCATCCAAAAGCAGCAAAACGGCGAAATAGTTATTGGCGGTGCGAACGGTATAATTGTCGGTTCGATAAAGGCGATCTAATTCAGCACCTAATTTTCGTAATTCCGGTACGCTTAATGTTCGCCAAGAGGTCTCTCGCTCGGGTCCTATGAACTCCGGATTGATCGGTCGGCGTGTCGAAGATTCTTCGCCATCCGCCGATTCGTCCGCACTCGATGCAATGTCCGCGTGCGACTCCATTTGCACGACAATCTTAATATAGTCGTCGGAACCCTTGTTGATACGGTGTTGCGACCAAAGAACGACCGATGCCCCTAATAGAAATAACAATACGAAGGGTAGAAATGAATCTTTGAGCCAAAATCGTATATTTGTATTATTCACGGAGTCGAGCCTCCCGTATTAACTGCTGCAGCCCTTTCTGATTCGCATTTTGAATGCCCAGACCTGGTCTCGCATTGAACTCTAATACTGACGGGCCAATGACGGTATCGATGGTAAGATCGACGCCAATATATTTTAATGGCGAATGTTTACCGATGAGGCGCGAAATCTCAATAACTCTCTCCCAGTGCGGAACTTGAAAGTCGACAAGCGGAGCAGATGTATCGGGATGCACCTTAATCAATTTGCCCAGATGAAACGCCGAAGTTGTCTTGCCATTTATGATATCAACGCCGGCGCCGATACCACCTTGATGCAAATTGGCTTTGCCACCAGATCGTAAGGTTGGAAGTCGTAACATCGCGGCGACCGGAATTCCCTCAACAACGATGACGCGAATATCAAACAGACCTTTTATACTAATATTCTCAAATTCTTTCGACGGGATTAGGCGTTGCTCGATCAGAACACTATCGGTACGGCCGATGCTGTATTTTCCGAACAAAATTGAAGCCAGCTCGTATTCCACTTTTGCCGCAGTCAAATGCTCGCCGCTGACGCTGGTAAAGCCGTCATTGGTTTTGCCAACAATAACCAAAATACCCTTACCTTGGCTGCCGCACGCCGGCTTAATTACGAAGTCGTGAGGAACGAACTTCGTGTGGAAATTTCGAGCCTCAAAGAGACTCGAGATTATTTTTAAAGTCGGGGCCGTCGGAACACCGTGAGTCTCAAAAAACTGCTTTGCTAAAATCTTGTCATCGGCTTGAGGAAAATCGCGGCGCTTGTTGTGAACCTTTACGAAATCGACGTTTCGGCGATTCATTCCTAAAATATTTTCGCTGCCGAGGCGCATGCGTTTCAGGAGGTCAAATATCATCTTGTTTGCCTGCCAATATAATTTTTCGAAAACGCCAAAATTCAGTCACACGAAGGCCCACCCAGCGTCCCAGCCATATATTCATAGCGATGACGAAAATGATAAGCTCTGGGAACGCCAGGAAAGAAGTCTGCAGAAATAAACTGTTCATAAAAAAGAAACAAACGTAGGTAACAAAGAGGGTTACGAGCAAAGTGAGGGCGGCCTGCAAAATTCCTTCTTCTTCTACTACTAGGGAAAGGCGTTCCGTCGTCAAAGTGAGAATGGCAATTGGGAAAAGCGTCACGTGAGTCAAGTTCATAGCCGGGATATGCACGGACAAAATACTGAGGCCGATAAGAAGTATGACCACAACCGATAGCATTGCCGAAAGTTTTGGAGTGTGCATGAGATTAAATTGTTCAAAGGCCATCCGAACCCAAAAAAGAATTAAAATGACCAACGTGAAGCCGAAGAGACCCCACCAGACTCCCGTTGATTGTGCTGCCGCAGCTATCAGGACGGGTAAGAAAGTTCCAAAAGTTTGTAGACCGATCACGTTTCTGAAAAAGGTCGCGATCAGTGCTCCGATCGGAAGCACCAAAAGTATTTTAATGATATTAAGTGGAACTCCCGTTTTACCTAACCAATTGAAAAGATCTAAGGCGTTGAATGATGTTTCACTGAGGCGATGTAATTTGGTCGACGGAACCAAAACTTGGGAGGTGCTGAAGAGCCAGTCGAAAGAGACATCCGCCGTATGAGAAAACATGACTTCATCAGACTCATATATTTTTAAATAATTATAAGGTATGCGTGCAAAATAATTATTTGTCGGATCGAACGTAATCCAATGACCTGCTATAAAAGCTTCGACCCACTGATGACTCGTCCTTTTTTCACTGCTGTCCATTATCAGTCCGCCGACGACTCGTGACGGAATTCCCGAAATTCTTAAGAGGGCCACCATTAAGCGACTTTTGCCGTTGCAAGACGCTTTATTGAGAACCAAGGCTGTAAGTGCGCTCGTGCTCCCTTTAAATGGAAGTGTCGTGATTCCGGCTGCGTAATTGAATATTTTTGTTAAGACCTTAGTAACGTTCGTC